>DATHFW010000225.1:0-2617 GCA_035317945.1 Steroidobacteraceae bacterium
TGCTGCGGCCGCCAACGTGGTGAAGGCAACGCAGCCGATCGCGAGCTGTGATATTAGGCGGATGCTGAATCGGAAATCGCGCCAGCTCATCGCGACGGCCGAGGAATATATGACGGGCGGCAGCACAAACAGCAGCACGAATGACGGCGCGAGCTTCACGGTAGGCAACCCGGGGGTTAGGGCCAGCAACACACCGGCCAGCACCAACAGGATGGCGGGCGATGTTTTAAGCCGCGAGGCAACGATCGAGACTGCCACAAGCACCACGGATAGCAGCACCAGGATTTGAAGTTCAGGGGGCATGGGTATTCCTTGGCATGCGAGTAGTGGATTTGCGGTCCAGTAAGGCGAAAGCGCTGAGCGAGGCTGCGGTACATGCGGCGGCGCCGACCATCATCGCCGCGTGGAATGCGCTCAAGAGTTGATGGCCCGTCGCCGCCAGAACGGATCCGAGCAATGCGGTGGCGACCAAACCGCCGGTGCGTGCCACGGCGCTGTTGAGGCCGGAAGCGGAGCCGGTGTGCCGTGCATCGACCGCTGTCAGCACTGCCGTCGTGAGGGGCGCCACCGCCGCGCTCATGCCAACCGCGATCACCACAATCATCGGCAGCACGTCAAGCCAATAGTCGGCGCTGATGTTGATTCTGAGCGCGAGTAGAAAACCCGCGGCAACGACGAGCGGACCGATCGTGAGCGGCAGTCGCGGACCGATGCGGCCGGCGAGCGCGCCGGCAATCGGCGAGGTCACTGTCAGCATCAACGGCAACGGCAGCAGTGCTGCGCCGGCGGCCGTTGCAGAATAACCTGCCGCGCGAATCAACAAGTAGGGGACGAGCACGAACAGTTCGCCCAGCGCGCCGTAGAGCAGGAATGTGAAAATCGTGAGGCCCACGAATTTTCGGGCAGCAAACAACTGAAGCGGCATCATCGCGCGGTCACCGCGCCGCTTCTCGACTCGCACGTAAAACAGCAGCAGTCCGATCGATATCACTGCGGTGGTCCAGGCCCCGGGGGTCCAACCGCGGCTGCCGGAGCCGATGGTGAGCGCCCATGTCAGCGCAGCCAGCCCGGCCGTGGCGAGCACGCCGCCGAGTGTGTCGAGTGGGAAAGCATTTCTTTCCCGGTCGCGCGGAACGAAGCGCCAGGCCAGAACGATTGCGCCAACGGCCAAGGGTAGATTGAGCAGAAAGATGGCCCTCCAACTTCCCAGGTCTATCAGCCAACCTCCGATCACGGGCCCAATCGCCCCCATTGCCGCTCCCGTCGCCGCCCAAATTCCGATGGCGCGGCCTTTGGATTCACCTGAAAACGTCTGTCCGAGAATGGCGAGACTGTTTGGCATGAGCATCGCGGCGCCGATGCCTTGAAACAGTCTGCACGCCAGCAAGGCAGCAAGCCCCGGTGCCAACGCACAGCCGAGGGAGGCGAGTGCGAATATCGCGGTGCCCATGATCAGGAGCCGGCGACACCCGAAGTGATCGCCGGCCGCTCCCCCCAGCAGAAGCAGAGCGCTCAAGGGCAAGAGATAGGCGTTGACGACCCACTGCAACGCGCCGGCATCGGCGTTGAGACTCTGCGCCAGGGTGGGTAGGGCGACATTGACCACCGATCCATCCACGAAGGCGAGGCCTGACGCCAGGATGGTGCCCGCGAGCACCATCCTGGGGTGCGTGCCGGTCGGCCCGGGTTTTGCACCGTGCGCAACGCCGGAATCGAAATACGGATGAACGCTCATGCGCCCTAAAAGAGCGCTACTGCGCGGGGCCGGCAGGTTCCCACAGTTCGATGGGGTTTCCTTCCGGATCATGCAACCGCGCAAAGCGCCCGTTGGGATACGCCTCGGAATTAACATCGACGGCAATACCCGCATCCCGCAGCTGGGCGGCCATGGCGTCGAGACTCCGCACGCGGAAGTTCACCATCCAAGCTTGCTGTGGCGATCCGAAGTACTTGGTGTCCGGCGGAAATGGTGCAAAAACAGTCGGACCTGCGCTCTGGCGCCACACCGGTTGATCATAGTCTGTTGGTGTCGGGTCAATTCCAAGGTGGCGCTGATACCATTCGGCCAACGCCTTTGGGTCATGGCTTCGAAAGAACAGGCCGCCGATACCACTCACGCGCTCCTTGGGTGGCTGCACCTTGCGTTCAAGGGGCGCGGATTCTGTGGCACGCGAGGCGCCGAGCGCTGCAAGGGTTGAACCGCCCAGTACGAGTGATCTGCGATCGATGGTCATGCTGCACCTCCACTATTGTTGAGTCGCATGGTCTAGTGAGACACGTCGAGCCAGAACGCCTTGCTCGGATCCACTTGCGTCGTCGTCGCAGGACCCTCGCCGATGATTTGAACGATGACGGTCTCGGCGCCGCCGGAGCCATCCCAGTGCGTGGCTCTCGCGGGATGCAGCATCACGCTGCCGGGCTTGAGCGGGACCGCGCGAGCTAAATCGAAAGTGTCGCCGGTGCCCGCGTACCAAGTTCCTTCGAGCACGGTGACGTACCGCGCGTTGGGATGCGAATGCGGAACATCCATGATGTGCGGCGGAAACCGCACGCGAATCACGTAGATGCCCGGCTTGCTGGGATCGCCGAGCAAGGTGGCCTGCTGAACGCCATGTCC
>DATHFW010000226.1:0-2759 GCA_035317945.1 Steroidobacteraceae bacterium
GGGCGGCATGACCTTCATCCAACAGCGGCTCCTGGGTGCGGACAATTTCAAGCTGTTCGTTCGCCAAGGGACGGGCGGCCCAGATCGTGTGCTGGTTGATCCGATCGCGATGAGCACCGCAAAGAGTCACGTGTCGCTGGACTGGTGGCGCGCATCGCCCGACGGAAAATACGTGGTGTACGGTCTGTCGAAGGATGGCAGCGAGGACTCACTGCTGCATATTCTCACCGTCGCCGACGGCAAAGACCTGCCGGAAACCATTCCCAACACCGAGGGCGCGAATCCGCGGTGGCTCGATGACGCCAGCGGGTTCTTTTACACCCAGCTCACCGGGGCGGTGGCCACGCCCGAGCGCTATCTCGATGCCCAGGCACGCTTCCACAAACTGGGCACGGATCCCAAGTCCGATCCCATTCTCATGAAGCGGGGTTTCGTCGCCGGGATCAATTACGACAAGATTCAGGTTCCCACTATCCTCACGTCGCCTGGTTCTAGCTACGCGATTTTGCAGCTGGCGGATGTGCGGCCGGAAGCTCGCTGCTTCATCGCACCGCTTGCCGATGCGATTACCGGCAAGGCGAAGTGGATTTCTTTCGCCGGCTTCGAGGATGAGGTGACCGATCTCGAACTCGACGGCAACGACTTGTACCTGCTGGTCAACAAGGGCTCGCCGCGCGGCCGCATCGTCAAAACCTCCGCCGCCGCGCCGAGCATAGCAAGCGGCACAGTGGTGGTGCCGCAGAGCGCGCTGGTCTTGGAGAATATCGTGCGGGCGCGCGACGGCATGTATCTTCAAATCATGGATGGCGGCATCAGCCGCTTGCAGCGCCTGAGTCACGGCAAAGTCACCGACATCGCGCTGCCCTTCGACGGCACGATTGGCGCCGTGTTCGCCGTGCCGAATGAAGATGGCGTCCTGATTTCGCTGCAAGGCTGGCTCACTCCCGCGGGCATTTGGTCCGTTGACACCACCGGCCGTCTCGCCGATACCGGCATCACACCCAAACCCGCCATCGATGTCAGCGCCTACGAGGCCAAGCGTTTCTTCGCCACCGCCAAGGATGGCGTCAAGATTCCGTACACGCTGATCTATCGCAAGAATTTGAAGCCGGACGGAAAGAATCCGACTTGGATTTCCGCCTACGGCTCGTATGGCCTGGCGGCCTACACGCCGACCTTCGCCGGCCGAAGCCTGGCGTTGGCCGATGCCGGCGCCATCGTCGGCTATGCCAATGTGCGCGGCGGCGGCGAATATGGTCGTGAATGGCACAAGGCAGGACAACTCGTCAACAAGCCCAACACCTGGCGCGATTTGATCGCGGTCTGCGAGGCACTGATCGAGAAGAAGTACACCTCATCGAAGCATCTGGCGATCGGCGGCCGCTCCGCCGGCGGCATCACCGTCGGGCGCGCCATGACCGAGCGGCCCGATCTGTTTGCCGCCGTGATCGACGGCGTGGGCTGGTCGAATCCCCTGCGCTATGTCGTCGAGCAGAACGGCTATGGCGAAGAACCGGAATGGGGCGCCATCTCCGATCCTAACGGCTACAAAGCGCTCAAGAGCATCGACAGCTATCAATCGGTGAAGGATGGCACGCCCTACCCCGCGGTGCTCTTGACCACCGGCGTCACCGACCCCCGCGTCGCGCCATTTCACTTGGGAAAAATGACGGCGCGACTGCAGGTGGCAACGACCTCCGGCAAGCCGATTCTGCTGCGCGTCGATTACGACGCAGGCCACGGCATTGGCTCAACGCGCGCGCAGCAGGATCGCGAAGCGGCGGACACGTACGCCTTTCTGCTGTGGCAGCTGCGGGGTGCGAAGGCCTAAAAAACGCGGGCGATGCCGCGGTGCCGCACGTCGCGCCTGAAAAGTGACACCGTGCTACGCTTGACGACATCGGCTGCATAATAGAAGAGCCGGTTCGAGTCGACTCACAATGGGGAGAGCCAATGACTCAACCAAACGCGGACCTCGCGGGCCTTGCGCAGCACCTAAATTCCCGCCGCGAGGCCATTCTGCAGGCGTGGCGAACCGCGGTGAAAAAAGACCCGCGATTGACCACCAGCGACGCCTTGCCTCGTGAGGATTTGTACGATCACATCCCCGCTCTGCTCGTGACCTTTGTGCGGGTACTGGCCGGTCCTGCCGGCGGTGATTCGAAGCATATGAGCGATGTGGCACATCGCCCGGCGGCGGCTCACGGATTGCAGCGGTGGCAGCAAGGATATGATTTGCGCGAAGTCACCCGCGAACTCGGGAAGCTCAATGAATGTATGGTGGCTGAGCTGCAAGAATACACGACGGCCAATCCTCAACTATCGCGCGTGACCGTGGCGACTGCGCATCGAATGTGGGCCGCGCTGTGCAGCACCGGGATCGAAGAGAGCGTCGGACAGTACTTTCAGCTGCGACAGCAGGAGGCCGCCGGACACGTAAGAGATCTGGAAAGCGCACTCGTCGACGTGCGCGCCGTAGAGCAGCAGCGAGGCGATTTATGGCGCCAGGCGGCGCACGATCTGCGCGGCAACTTGGGTGTTGTTGCTAACGCAACCGTAGGGCTCACCAACAGCAAACTGCAGGAGTCCTCCCGGGACGATTTCGTTCGCATCCTCATGCGCAGCGTGACTTCGCTGCATCATCTGCTGGATGACGTGACCAGTCTTGCGCGTTTGCAAGCCGGCCGCGAGGAGCGCCGCATTGAACCCATCGACGTCTCGAGCATCATGCAGCAGTTGTGCGAAGGCATTCAACCTCT
>DATHFW010000227.1:0-4261 GCA_035317945.1 Steroidobacteraceae bacterium
ACCCGGCAAGAGCGCGGGGAGCAGTACCGTGAGCGCTTCTATGCCTCCGGCGGATGCGCCGATGACCACTGCGTCGATGCGGCCCGCCAGGCTCATAGTTCAGGCCGCCTTTGATAGATTCGTTCCGCCGGCGCAAAATCCAGAAAGGCGTCCGCTTGCGAGGAGAAACGCGTCGATTCCTTGGCGCCAATGCCTAAAAATCCTCGGCGACACAAAGCCTCAGAAAACAAACCCAGTGCGCGGTCCTGCAGGGTGCGATTGAAATAAATGAGCACATTGCGGCAGGACACCAACTGCACCTCCGCAAATACGCTGTCGGTCGCCAGGCTGTGATCGGAGAAAACTATGTGATCCTTCAGCGACTTGTTAAAAACCGCCCTGCCATAGGCAGCAGAATAGTAGTCCGACAGGGAGGAGCGGGCGCCGGATTTGTGGTGATTGGCTGTAAAGCCCGCGATCCGCTCTATGCCATACACTCCCGCCGCCGCCTTTTGCAACGTCCCCGTGTTGATGTCGGTCGCATAAATCAGGGTCTTCGGCAACAGGCCTTCCTCGTGCAACAGAATGGCGAGCGAGTACGCCTCCTCTCCGGCACTGCATCCGGCAACCCATACCTTGAGCCAGGGATAGGTTCGAAGCAACGGCACAACCCGTTCTCGCAGCGCCAGAAAATACGCAGGGTCGCGAAACATTTCACTGACCTGTACGGTGAGGAAATCCAACAACGCGGGAAATACGGCCGAATCGTGCACGACTTTGTCTTGCAGCTGCGACAGCGTGCCGCAATCGAACCGGTTCATCGCCGTCTTCAGCCGGCGCCGCAGCGATGCAGGCGCGTATCCCCGGAAGTCGTAGTGGTACATTTGATAAATCGCATCGATAAACCGATTGAACTCAACGTCAAACTCCCGGCCCGAGATGCCCGGCTTGCCTACTTCGGCATCCATACACGAACCAGCGACAGCAGTTTCTCGACGTCCAAGGGCTTGGCGATGTAATCGTTCGCGCCTGCCGCCAAACTCTTGTCATGGTCGTCCGCCATGGCCTTTGCCGTCAGCGCAATGATGGGCAGAGCCTTCCACTCGCTGCGTTTGCGAATCTCGCGCATCGCTGTGAGCCCGTCCATCTCGGGCATCATGATATCCATCAGGACCAGGTCTATTCTCTTCGACGGCTCCGGCGAGGAACGCGACAGCATGTCGAGCGCCTCGCGCCCATTGCGAGCTATGACCACGCTCATGCCCTTCGGTTCCAGCACGCTCGACAAGGCGAAGACGTTGCGCACGTCGTCCTCCACGACCAGAACGCGGCGGCCCTCCAGAATGCTTTCCCTGTGGCGCGCCGCTCGAAGCATCTGTTGATGCTCAGGCGGCAATTTGGCTTCGACTTGATGCAAAAACAGCGTCACCTCGTCCAACAGGCGCTCCGGAGAACGGGCGTCCTTGATGATGATGGACTTGGAGTAGCGACGCAGCCGCTGCTCCTCCTCGCGGGTCAGGGCACGTCCGGTGTAGATAATGACGGGCGGAAAGGCCACGTCCTCCTCTTGGGACATTCTTTCAAGAAGATCGTAGCCGCTGTAGTCGGGCAGGTTGAAATCCACCACCATGCAGTCGAATGTCTTGGCTTTGAGACTCGCGAGCGCATCGCCGGCGCTCGCCACCGCCGTGATTTGCACATCGCCATTGCTCAACAAATGCCGGATGCTTTCCCGTTGACGCGGATCATCTTCGACGATCAGCACGTGCCGCAGGCTTTGCGAGAACTTTTCTTCCATGCGCTGCAGCGCCGCGACCAGCTCTTCCCGTTTTGCGGGTTTCAGTGCGTAGCCGATGGCGCCCAACTCCAGCGCTTCTCGTTTGTAGTCCGAGATCGACACAATGTGTACCGGAATGTGCCGGGTTCGCGGGTCGTGCTTCAGTTGGTCGAGCACGCCGAGCCCTGAATGATCGGGAAGATTGACGTCCAAGATAATCGCGCTGGGCAGAAACTGAGCGGCGGCAACCAACCCGTCAGTGGCCGACGCGACGGCAACGCATTGAAACCCCATCTCATGCACCAAGTCGCGCAAAATCATGGCGAAGGCTGCATCATCCTCCACCAGCAAAATAACCCGGCCGCCGGGCGTGATCGCGTTGCGGTCATCCGCCGCGACCGGCGCGAGCTTTTCGGGGTCGGATTGTTTCCGAGCGGGTACCGGAGGCGGCGCTTGCGGCGCCTGCGCTTGCGGCGCTGCGGCGCGCGGGGCATCGGTGCTGAAGCTGCGGGGTATCGTCAGCGTGAATACGCTTCCTACGCCGGCTTCGCTTTGTACGGTGATTGCGCCCCCGAGCAACGCGGCGAGATCGCGGGAAATTGACAGGCCCAAACCGGTGCCGCCGAATTTCCGGTGGATGCTGCCGTCGGCCTGGCGAAATGCCTCGAAGATCACCTCTTGTTGATGCGGCGCAATGCCCACCCCTGTATCGCGAACGGCGAAACACACGGAACTGTTCTCGTGCGAGAACACCCGCAACGCGACTTCGCCTTTCTCAGTGAACTTGAAGGCATTCGACAACAAATTCTTGAGAATTTGTCCGAGCCGCTGCTGGTCGGTTTCAACCTGCTCAGGTGCGCCCGGCTCGATCACCGATGAGAAACGCACGCCGTTCTGATCGGCGGTGGGTTGAAATGTCTTGGTGAGTGACTCGACGGTACTTGAAATCGAGACCCGCTCGGGCACGAGTTCCACCTTGCCGGCCTCGATCCGCGACAAATCCAGCACGTCATTGATCAACCTGAGCAGGTCATTGCCGGCCGACGTGATGGTCTGAGCATATTTCACCTGGGTGGCGGTCAGGGTGCCGTCCTTGTTGTCGGCCAGCAGCTTCGCGAGGATCAAGGTGGAGTTGAGCGGAGTACGCAGTTCATGGCTCATATTCGCCAGGAATTCGCTCTTATATTCATTCGCCCGCTGCAGCTCATCTGATCTGATGGTGAGCACGTCGTGAGCCTTGGCCAGCGCGTCTTTCTGATGTTCGAGCAGTTGAGTCTGCTCTTCGAGCTGCGAGTTGATTTGCTCCAGTTCTGATTGCTGCACCTCCAGATTCACCTGCGATTCTCGCAGCGCCCGGCCCTGCTCTTCGAGTTCCTCATTGCTGACGCGCAACTCCTCCTGGCCCGATTGAAGTTCTTCGGCCTGCTGCTGCGTTTCTTGCAGCAATTCTTCGAGCCGCCGACGATCCTTGGCGGCACGCACGGCAACGGCGATGGATTCGGACGCGCGCGATAGCAGCTCACGCTGGTCGGCATCGGTGGCGCCGAAAAACCCCAGTTCCAGCACCGCATGCACGACCCCATCAATGCCGGCAGGAACCACCACCAGTTCATTCGGCGTGCCCATGCCGATACCCGACGAAATCGGCAGATAACCGGCCGGAACATCGCGCACTCGGAGCGCGCGCTTGTCCCGGGCCGCTTGCCCGACGAGTCCATCCCCGGGGCGAACCGTCTCGAGGCCCTCTGCAGGCAACGCATAGCCGGCGAATCGCCGATAGAGGCCGGCTTCAGCGATGTAAATGGCGCCCACCTGCGCGTCGACGAATCCCGCCAAAAATCCGAGCAGATTGTTGCCCAGCCTATCGAGCGTCTGGTCCCCTTGCATTTGCTCGCTCAATCCCATTTGGCCGGACCGAATCCACGCCTGCGCTTGCCGAGCGCGGAAGCCGCGCGAGGCCACGACAGCCGAGCCGGCGATTAAAAACAGCAAAAGGCTCGAGCCGCCCCAGCTCACCGCCAGTGAAATCGTCGCGGCATGCTCCGACTCCCGTCCGCGCCGCTCGACCAACTGCCGCTCAATCTCCTCCATGTCGCTCACAGTGTCACGGATGCGATCCATGTAGATCTTGCCCCGATCGGTGCGCACAACGGCCAGCGCTGCTTCGGAATGTCCCGCGCGACGCGAAACGATGGTGGATTCGAGTTCCGCCATCTTGAGATTCGCGAGTGATTCGAGCGCATCGAGCCGCCGTGCCTGCTCGGGTCGGTTGCCGAGCAACCCGCGCAGGGCCTTGATCTCATCCGGCAGCGCATCCTTGGCGTCCGTGTAAGGCGTCAGGTAACTCTCCTCGTTGGTGAGCAAAAACCCGCGCTGCCCGGTTTCCGCGTCCTTCAATGTCGAGAACATCGCCTGCAGACGCCGCAGCAGCTCCACGGACTGAGTCAGATTTCGAGCCGTATTCGTCGTTGTCTGTAAGGACTGATATGACAGCAGCGCAATGAT
>DATHFW010000228.1:0-3778 GCA_035317945.1 Steroidobacteraceae bacterium
TCAACGCCAGAATAGACTCGGCACGCTCGAAGCTGTTGAAGGCGCGCAATTTGCGGGTGTGGCCGGCGCGCGATGAAAAGATCCTCACGGCCTGGAATGCGCTGATGATCAAGGGACTGGCGATTGCGGCGCGGGTGCTGAAGCGGCCTGATCTGGCCGAGGCCGCCGGCGCCGCCGTTGACTTCGTGCATCGCCACCTGTGGCGTGACGGCCGCTTGCTCGCGACCTACAAGGATGGCCGCGCGCACCTGCCTGCGTATCTCGATGATTACGCCTTCCTGGCGGATGCCTTGTTGGAGCTATTGCAGACCCGCTGGCGCAGCAGCGACTTGATATTCGCACGCCAACTGGCGGAGGTCCTGCTCGGGCAATTCGAAGATGCCGACGGCGGCGGATTTTTCTTCACCGCAAAGGATCACGAGAAACTCATTCACCGCAGCAAGACCTTCGCCGACGAGTCGGTGCCGTCGGGCAACGGCGTGGCGGCGTCGGTGCTGTGCCGGCTGGGATACTTGCTGGGCGAGCTGCCCTACCTGAGTGCCGCAGAGCGCACCCTCAAGGCCGCGTGGCGGGGAATTCAAGACTACCCTCACGCACACATGAGCCTGGTGAATGCATTGGAGGATTTCTTGTCCGCGATGCAAATCCTGGTGATCCGCGGCGAGGAGTCAAGCGCCAGGCAGTGGGCGACCGACTTAGGCGCCCTGTACGCACCCACCCGCATGATCTTCGCCATTCCTAACGATGCTGAGCTGCCGCCCGCCCTGGCGGCGAAGCGCGCGAACCACGCAACGGTGGCCTACCTGTGCAGCGGCATGACCTGCTCGGCGCCGCTGGCGGATTTGCAGGAAATCTTGCGCGCGCTCAAATTGCGAGTCACCTAGAGGCGTAGTGCTTGCGCAGCTCCGAGCCGACGCGGCGCTTGAAATCGCCGTGCAGCCCGTCGGAGTAAAGCGGCGCCGCATTCCAATCCATCGCCCAGGGCTGCGCGGTGCGCGTGCTCTCTGGCTCCGCGCTATCGCGAGGAAAGAGGTGCGCGTGCAGCGCCGGATCCACATTGCCGTAAATCGCATAGTTGATGCGGGCAGCGGCGGTAATGGCCAGCAGCACATCGCCGATGAGCGCCATGTCGAACATGAATTGACCTCGCGCTTCAGGAGCCAGCGCGTTTAAGTGCGGCACGACCGGATCGGGCAGCAACAGGCAATATCCCGGCAACACTTGCCGCTCGCCCATGACCACGAAGCCCGAAGGCAGCTTGGCAATGGCAGAGGGCAAGGTGCCTGCGCGGCAGCGCTCGACTAGATCATGGATGGAGGTCATGGCCATTATTTTTCGCGAGCCTTGGCGATTGTTGCGGCATCGACCGGCGGCGCTGAGTTCCCGAAATTCGAACGAATGTACGTGAGCAACGCGGCCGCGTCGTCATCTTTCATCCAGCCGAACAACAACATCTGGGTGGGATAGCGGCCCGCCGGAATCGTCGCCGGCCGCTTCTGGCTCAAAACCCACTGCGCGAGCTCAACGGGGTCGCCTATCGCCGCCGCCGATCCGGTAAGACTCGGATACACGTTCGGCACCCCCTCGCCTTTTTCGCGGTGGCAAGACACGCAGTTTTGCATATACAGAACCGCCCCGCGCCCGGCGGGTCCTGCCGGCGCAGCCGCACTCGTTGCCGCTGTCGGGGCCGACCCCTCGGAGCAGGCGCCGAGCGTCATCAGCAACGCCGCAGGCAACAGGTATCGCAGCTTGCCCGGCGGGTGTTCCACCGACGGACGCCCTAGCCGCGCCAGGTGCGAAACGCACCCGTGTCCAAATGCACGAAATTCGACGCGCGGTAATACCCGACGCCGCCCCGCTGTAAATCCTGCGCGCGAGCCGCCAGATCCGCGCAATTCACGCCGGTCATGCGCACATCGATGGCGCGTCCCTGCATGTGCAAACTGTGCTGCGAAACGCCGCTGCTGCGCTCGTGCAGACGCTCGTTGGTTTCGGGCGAGCGGTAGCCTGAGATCACGCTGTACGCGGCCGGCACGCCGGCTTGCGCCGCGACATCGACCAGGTAGTCCAAGAGCTTGGGATCCATGGCGTGCTTCTCACCGCTGCGAAAATCCCGCAACAGAACATCGATCGCCGCCAGCGCCTCGGTCACGTACGCGTCTTCGCGGAAATACTCGATTTCCAGCCGCTCGCCGGTATGCAGATTGACCAGGTCAATTCGCCGCGACTTCATCAAGCCGGGAGCACCCATCGAGGAGCGCCCCCAGAGCGCCGCGGTGCCCGCGAGGGCTCCCGTGGCCATGACCATGCGGCGCCGTGAAATCATCCCTGGCCTCCGTTCAGCAGCCGGCCGTGATCGAGCGCCAGCACCGTGGCGCGCGGGAAGAAATTGAATTCCGATGCCGAGGCCCAGGTGTAGGCGCCCATCACGCGCCCGATGACGAGATCGCCCATGTCGAGCTTGGGCAGCTCCAATCTTTCGCGGATGACATCGATGCTGTCGCAGGTCGGTCCGGCGAGCACCGACGGAAAGGTCTCTGTTCCGGGCAACAGCGCCTCGACCGGAAACACCGAGTGGTCGTACATTTGACCACTGTAGCTGCCGTACAGGCCATCATCCAGGTAGTACCACCAGCGGCCGTCGCGCAGCGCGCGTCCCATCACGGAGGCCACCGCGACCGCCGCGGGGGCGGCGATATAGCGCCCCGGTTCGGCGATCACGCGTATCGCGGCCGGCAATTTGTCGAGCGCCGCTTTGATCGGCGCGCAAAACTCTTCGATGGGCATCGCGGGCTTTAGGTACTGCACCGGAAATCCGCCGCCGATGTCGAGCATTTGAGGGGAATGTCCGGCCTCAGCCGCGCTTTGCAGCAGTTCGCGACACACGTTGATGGCCCTGACGATCATTCCAGAGTCGGCATTTTGCGAGCCGGTGTGAAACGACAGTCCGTCGATTTTAATTTGCAGCTCTGCGGCGAGACGAAACAAATCCGCAACCGCTTCCGGATCGCAGCCGAACTTTCGCGACAGATCCACCTGGGCGTCGGGGCTGCGGAAGGACACGCGGATCAGCAGCGATGTGCGGCTGCGAAATTTGGTGAACTTGCGCATTTCATCGGGATTGTCGATGACGAAGCGGGTCACTCCAAAGCTCAAGGCGGTGCGGATGTCGCTGTCGCGCTTGATCGGGTGAGTGTGAATGCAGCGCTCCGGCGCTACCCCTAGGCGCCGCACCAGTTCGACTTCGCCGTTGGTCGCGAGATCGAAAAAAGCGCCTTCCGAATTCAGCGTGGTAATGAGCGATGAGTGCGGCAGCGGCTTCAAGGCGTAGTGCAGATCCACGCCCGGGAGCGCCGCGGCGAGGCGGCGGTATTGTTGACGAACACGTTCGGCATCGATCACGAGCAGCGGGGAGCCGTAGCGGGCCACCAAATGTTGAATCGCCTCTCGCGAGAAAGGGTCTTGCTTGGGGTCGAGCTCCATGCGCTAGCTGACGCTCATCTCCAGGGAATCATCGCCCATCCCGCTGGCGCGCTGCAGGCGATCGAGGATTGCCGCCCAACGCTCATCCTGAGGCAGGCTCTGAACGAAAATCTTGACGCAGCCGACGCGATCCAGGGTGCGCAAATGGTTGTACAGGTTGTGCGCGTACGTGTCCGGCTTTTTACCGGCGTTGATCCAGGTCATGTGGCGCTGGGTATGCTGCGGCGGCCGCATCGCGAGCACGGCCACTTTTTCGTTCCGCGCCGCGATCTCGCCGGCACGAACCTCGAGATCG
>DATHFW010000229.1:0-13366 GCA_035317945.1 Steroidobacteraceae bacterium
GCGGCTCAAGGGGCTGGAGCAGCGCGTGAAGAGCGGCAGCGCCAAGGACAGCGGGTCGAAGGACGGCAGCGCGAAGGACACGTTGTGATGCGCCTGCGGGTACTGGCACGGCTGCTGCAAATCCAGCGCGCGCTCGTCAGGCACCGGCTGGACGAATTTGTGCGCGCGACGCACATGTACCGGCCGTTGCGCTATCTCTATTATTTCTCGCCGTGGACTTGGTTTCAGCGCCGCATCGGCGGCTCGCGCGGCGAGCGCTTGCGCCTCGCTCTCGAGGAGTTGGGCCCGATATTCGTGAAGTTCGGCCAGGCCCTCTCGACGCGCCGCGACCTGCTGCCCGTCGATGTTGCCGATGAACTGGCCAAATTGCAGGACAGGGTGCCGCCGTTCTCCGGCGAAATTGCCATGGCGATGATAGAGAGGACGTTCGGCAAGCCGCTCACCGAAATATTCGGCAGCTTCGAGCCCACGCCCCTCGCCGCGGCATCCATTGCCCAAGTGCATGCGGCCGCTTTGAAGAACGGTGATGACGTCGTGGTCAAGGTACTGCGTCCGGGGATGCGCGAGGTCATCGATCTTGATCTCGAAGTACTGGACGCACTCGCGGAACTCGCGGATGAGTATTGGGTCGAGGCGCGCCCCGTCAGGCCGATCGAAGTGGTGCGCGAGTATCGCAAGACCGTGACCGATGAATTGGACTTGATGCGCGAGGCCGGCAATGCTGCGCAATTGAAGCGCAATTTTGCCGGCTCGCCGCTGCTGTATGTGCCGCAGATCCACTGGGACTATTGCCGCCAAAACGTCATGGTGATGGAGCGGATTCGCGGCGTCATCGTCAGCCAAGTCGAAGAATTGCGCGCGCGCGGCACGGACATCGCCAAGCTCGCCGAGAACGGCGTCGAGATATTCTTCACGCAGGTGTTCCGTCACAATTTTTTTCACGCGGACATGCACCCCGGCAATATTTTTGTGCAGATCGACGATCCGAAGAATCCGCGCTACGCCGCGGTCGATTTCGGCATCGTCGGCACCTTGCAGCCGCGCGACCAGCATTATCTCGCCGAAAACTTCATGGCTTTTTTCAACCGCGACTATGGCCGAATCGCCCAGCTGCACATCGAAAGCGGCTGGGTGCCCAAGGGCACCCGGGTGGATGAGCTCGAGTCGGCGGTGCGCACGGTCTGCGAGCCCATCTACAACAAGCCACTGAAGGAAATCTCTTTCGCACAAGTGCTGCTGCGGCTGTTCGAGACCGCGCGGCGTTTCGACATGCAGGTGCAACCGCAGCTCATCTTGTTGCAGAAGACCTTGTTCAATATTGAAGGCTTGGGCAGGCAGTTGTACCCCGAGCTCGATCTATGGAAGACGGCCCAGCCGGTGTTGCGCGAGTGGATGCGCGAGCGCACGCGCCCGCGCACCATCCTCAAGGAAATTCGCGCTCACTTGCCCGACGCTCTGATGAGCTTGCGGCAGGTACCGCAGATCTTGCAGACCGCCGTGCGCGAGGCAGCGGAGGGCACCGCGCCATCCGTCGAAACAGGGTTGGCGCAATTGCGTGCCGAGATGCGCGGGGCTGCTGCACGGCGCGACACGGCCATCGCTGCCGGCGTGCTGTGGCTATCCGGGTTGATTTGGCTGGCCCAAACCACGCAATATCGGTGGTTTGGAGGGCTGCAGATGATCGCCGCCATCCTCCTTTTCGTCAGACTGAGGTCCAGGCCGCGAATCGAATGAGAATTCCAATCGAGAGTTCGACCAGCTATCGCGGCCGCAATTCTCGGCCGAATTTACCTGTGCTCACGCTTTTCGTGCTGCTGGCTCTTGGCGTGGGCGCGCTGGGCGCGGTATTTTCACCCGGTATATCGGCGTCGGCGACGCAGTGGTATGCCGGGCTGGCCAAGCCCGAGTGGCTGCCGCCGCAAAATTGGTTTGCACCCGTGTGGATAACTCTCTATGTTCTGATGGGCAGCGCTGCATGGCTCATTTGGCGCGAGCGCTATCATCGCGGGCGCGCCACGGCGATTGCCGCCTACGCGGTGCAGCTATTCCTCAATGCCCTGTGGCCGCCGCTGTTCTTTGGCTTGAAGAATATCGACGCAGGCTTGTTCGACATCGTTGCCCTGTGGCTCGCCATCGGCTGGACCCTGCGTGAATTTGCGCGCGTGCGAATCGCCGCGGCCGTCATCTTGGTACCGTATTTTCTCTGGGTCAGCTTCGCGACGGCGATCAATCTCGGGATCTGGAAGTTAAACCCATGATGCCGTCCTGTAGGCATAGGATTACGTTGTCTTGCGTCGCTGCACCGATCGCGCGGATAAATATTTTGCAGCAATCTAGCCACGCTGCGTCGAGTACATCACCGCGAGAATCCGGGGCTAAAGTAAACTCTGCCAAGCCTTCTGAGTTGCACGTTTTGCGTCAGTTGGAATTAGCACCCTACCCCGTGCGATATCAAGCGCGATGTACTCGGTCGCAGCAGTCTCGCCATGCCGCTAGACTCACCATGCCGCTAGACTCACCATGCCGCTGGACCCATCCCACCGCTAGGCTCATCATGCCACCGCTAGGCTCATCATGCTGCTAGGCTCATCATGCCGCTAGATCCATCCCGCCGGTTCAGCTCAGCGCATCACACGACCCCGCGCACGCATCTGCTGTCGAACGGCAACTATTCGGTGATGTTGACCGCGGCAGGTTCCGGGTATAGCCGATGGCGCGACATTGCGCTCACTCGCTGGCGAGAAGATCCCACCTGCGATCCCTGGGGCTACTACATCTTCTTGCGCGATGTCTTCAACGGCCACGTATGGTCCGCCGGATACCAGCCCGTCGGCCGCGAATCGGAAAATTACGATGTCGCCTTCTTCGAAGATCGCGCGGAGATCAGCCGCAAAGACGGACCGATCCGCACCATCATGCAAGTTCTGGTATCGAGCGAAGACGATGCCGAGGTACGCCGCCTGTCGCTGACCAACGAAGGCCGGGGCGCGCGCGAGATCGAATTGACCTCTTACGCCGAAGTGGTATTGAGCCAGCCCGCGGCGGATTCGGGACATCCGGCATTTTCGAAAATGTTCGTGCAGACTGAGTTCGTTGCGGAACGCGACGCGCTGTTGGCAACGCGGCGGCCGCGGGATGCCGGGCAGGCTCAACCGTGGATGGTGCATTTCAGCTCGTTGGAAGGCGAAGCCGTCGGCGGCCTGCAGTTCGAGACCGATCGGGCGCGCTTCATCGGCAGGGGACATGGCGTTCGCAATGCACTATCCATCATGGATGCGAGGCCCTTGTCCAATACGGTGGGTACGGTGCTTGATCCCGTGTTGGCGCTGCGGCGCCGCGTGCGAATTGATCCTGGCGAAACCGTTCACGTCGCCTTTTGGACCGGCATCGGTGCGAGCCGCGCGCAGGCTTTGAGCCTGGTCGACAAGCTGGGCAGCGAGGAGGCGTTTCAGCGCGCCAAGACGTTGTCTTGGGCCAAGGCGCAAGTGAAGCTTCGCGATCTGGGCATCAGCGGCGATGACGCGCAGTTATTTCAAGAGATCGCCCGACCGGTGCTTTATTGCGACGCGTCGCTGCGCGCATCCCGTGAGTTCCTCGACAACAATCAGCTCGGGCAGCCCGCCTTGTGGGCTCACGGCGTGTCCGGCGATCTACCGATCGTGTTGGGCGTGGCCGCCGCTCAGGCCGACCTCGATGCCGTCAGACAGCTGCTGCGCGCGCACGCCTACTGGCAATCGAAGAATCTTGCGGTGGATCTGGTCCTTTTGAATGCGGCAGGACCCGCGGGCGTTGCGGCCATGCAAACTGCGCTGGATGCGGTCATGCAGGAATCGCAAAAAGCGCGCGATGGAAACCCCAAGGGTCGCGGCGCGGTCATTCCCTTGCGCGCCGATGCACTGGCGAGTGAGCATCGCAATTTTCTGCAGGTTGCGGCGCGGGCGGTATTCGGTGCAGGGCAGGGATCCTTGAACGAGCAGCTCGCGAGATCTCCCGAACGGGAGCCCGTGGCGCGTCTGCGCCGCGAGAACCGCGGCGAGGAGCTGCGCACGCATGCACCGCACCTGGTGCCGACACTCGAGTATTTCAATGGTATCGGCGGCTTCGATGCGGGAGCGCGCGAGTATGTCGTGGTGCTCGATGACGGCCAATGGACGCCGGTACCCTGGATCAACGTCATTGCCAATTCGCAATTCGGTTTTCTGGTATCCGCGGACGGCTCCGGCAGCACCTGGTCGCTGAACGCGCAGCAGAACCAAATCACGCCTTGGTCCAATGATCCGGTCAGCGATGCGCCGGCGGAGGCGATCTACATTCGCGACGAGAACTCCGGGGATCTATGGAGCGCGACGCCGCTGCCCATTCGCGAGCGCACTTCCGTATATGTCGTTCGCCATGGCTTCGGCTACACGCGCTCTGAGCACACTTCCCACGGCATCTCGCTGACCTTGACGCAATTCGTGCCGCTCGAGGATTCGATCAAGATTTCGCGGCTGAAAATCGTCAATGCCTCCGATGAACCTCGGCAGCTGTCGATCACTCACTACTTGGATTGGGTGCTGGGAAACCAGAACAACCGCGCGGCGCCGTTCATCATCACGGCCCTCGACCCGAAAACGCACGCGCTTCTGGCGCGCAATCCCTGGACGGCGGATTTCCAGTCGCGGGTCGCATTCATGGACATGTCCGGCCGGCAGCAGAGCTTCACCGCCGACCGTACCGAGTTCATCGGGCGCCATGGCTCGCTCGCCGAACCGGCCGCGCTTTTAGGACCCCAAGCCCTGTCCGCTCGAGTCGGTGGAGGTCTTGATCCCTGCGGCGCCATGCAAACAAAAATCGCCTTGAATCCCGGCGAGACCGCGGATCTCACGCTGCTGATCGGCGAGGAGAGTTCCTCCGCGGCGGCTGTCGCCCTGATCGAACGCTACCGCGGCATGGACCTCGACGCCGCACTCAAGGGTGTGACGGATTTTTGGGATCGCACCCTGGGCGTCATTCAAGTCAAGACGCCGGACCGTTCCATGGACATACTGGTAAATGGCTGGCTGCTATATCAGACGCTGGCCAGCCGCGTCTGGGGACGCACGGCGTTCTATCAATCGAGCGGCGCCTACGGGTTTCGCGATCAGCTGCAAGATGTCATGGCGCTGTGCGTATCCCAACCGGCCATCACGCGCGAGCATATTTTGAGGGCTGCCGCGCGTCAGTTCACCGAAGGGGACGTGCAGCATTGGTGGCTGCCCACCTCCGGCCAGGGCATAAAGAACCGCGTATCGGATAGCCGAATTTGGCTGCCCTTCGTCGTGGCGCACTATCTTGATGTCACCGGCGATACCGCGGTGCTGGAAGAGCAAGTACCTTTCTTGGGAGGGGGTCCGCTGGCGCCGGACGCGCTGGAGAGTTTCTCGGCGCCGCCATCGGTCGCTCCAGCAGCGCTGTATGAACACTGCGTCCGCGCGCTCGATTCGAGCATGAGTGTCGGCGCGCATGGCCTGCCGCTGTTCGGCACCGGCGATTGGAACGACGGCATGAACCGCGTCGGTGTTTTGGGACGCGGCGAAAGCGTGTGGATGGGCTGGTTCCTGCACGCGGCATTGACGCGCTTTGCGCCCATCGCCGAAGCGCGCGGCGAGACCGGCAAAGCGGCGAATTGGCGCAAGCACGCATTCGCGCTGCAGCAAGCCATCGAGCGCGAAGCCTGGGACGGCGACTGGTATCGGCGCGGTTACTACGATGACGGCACGGTCTTGGGATCGGTATCCAGCGACGAATGCAGGATCGATTCGATCGCTCAATCATGGGCGGTGATATCCGGCGCCGCCGAGCGCGGCCGGGCGATTCGCGCCATGTCTGCGGTCAACACGCAGCTGGTGAGCCGCAGCGACGGCCTGGTGAAATTGTTCACGCCGCCCTTTGATCACACACCGAAGGATCCCGGCTACATCAAGGCCTACCCTCCCGGCCTTCGTGAGAACGGCGGCCAGTACAGCCACGCCGCCATGTGGACGACTCTGGCATTTGCGCTGCTCGGCGACGGCGACAGGGCAGGCGAACTGTTCTCGCTGCTCAATCCCATCAATCATGCCAGCACCCGCGCCGGCATCCATCGCTACAAGGTAGAGCCCTATGTGGTGTGCGCCGACGTCTATTCGGCGCCGCCGCACGTCGGCCGCGGCGGGTGGACCTGGTACACCGGCTCGGCAGGCTGGATGTACCGCACGGCAGTGGAAGGTATTTTGGGAATCAACTTGCGCGCCGGGAAGCTCATGGTCGATCCCTGCATTCCGCGCGCGTGGGCCGGCTTCGAATTTACCTACAAGTTTGGATCGTCGCGTTATCGCATCACCGTGAAGAATCCCCGCGGCGTCAGCCGCGGGATCGCTCAGGCTTCGCTCGATGGCAAGAATTTGAGCGGTGCGCCCTGCGAAATCAACTTGGTGGACGACGGCCGCTACCACTACGGCGAGATCACCCTAGGCTAGTCGGACTAGATGGGTCAGGGGTCAGGCTGGTTACAGGCTCCCTCAGGCGCCGTCTCGAGATTTTGACTTGAGCGCGCCGATCGCCCTGGCCATGATCATTTTGGCCACAGAACTGGCGGGCACGAACCGCAGCAAGCGCAGCGCCAGCGCGGGACGCGCTATCAGGAGACCACCCGCCAATGCGCCCAGGGTTCCCAAGCCGCGGCCGCTCATGAGCATTTGCATGGTGCGGCTACGGGGAAATTCGGCGCGGGCCTGGCCCGGCGCCTGACCGCCGCCGTCATAGTCGCCCGGCGGCGGATCGAGAATGGCGCGCAGTTCCTCGCGGGATTGCACGAGTTTCGCGTGTATCTGGCTTCTGGCAGCCGCGTCTCGATCCATCATGGCCGATCCTCGTCCGAGGACAAAATCCGCTCGAGAATCACCCGGTCATCCTGCCACTCACGCTTTACGTCGGAGAGCAGCGGTGAGCGGGCGCGCGCCAAGCGGGAGCGGTAAATAACCGCCGCGATCGCAATCACGAGAAAACCGCCGCCCATCCAGGCAATGGCGGCTACCCGGTAGGCAGTGTCCCAGGTATACGCGACGACACCGAGACAAAACATGAACACGGCAAACAGCGCGCAAATCCCGGCGATTGCCGAGGCCACCACTTGCGCGGTGATTTCACGCTGCGCCCGGGCCAGATCCAAGGCGGCCAGTTCGACATAGGCGCCGATATGGCGCATCAGCGCGGGGGCGGCTTTGGGCAGTGACCATAACCCTCGCACGGTCGTGTCTTTGAATCTTAGGAGCGTCGCGTCGCTAAAATGCCCACCACGGCGCCGACCAGGGCCGCTATGCCGATCGCTTGCCACGGACTATCCCGGACATAGTCATCCGCGGTGCTGGCGACATTTTGCGCCTGGCGCCGGATGGAGTCAGCGCTGTCCGCGATACTTTGCTTCGTGGCGTCAACGGCGCGCTGTACCTTGCCGCGCACCCGAACGACGTCGGCGTCCTTCAAATCCGCGATGCGCGCCATGAGATCTTCAACATCCGAGATCAGATTTTTGATCTCGCCGGAAGCGGCGGACTTGATATCGCTGATGCCGTCGCTCAAATCGTTCTTCACACGGCGGCCTGTGGCGCGAGCCTGTTCAGCCGTGTTGTCAAAGTTCGCTTCCATAACTTTCTCCTCTTGGATTGGGCCGGCGGCCGACGTCACACCGTAGCTGTGCAACTATGCGGGCGACCCTATGGCGGAGCCATCGGTTCGTCGCGGGCCTGTCTGTAGGAATACCCTCACATGTTAGACTCACAGGCTGCAACGCGGATACTTTACATGAAAATCCTGGGTGAGGAGCTGGGGGAAATCGGGCGGTGGTACATAGCCCTACCGCCGATTCTCCTCATTGGCTTTCTCATCGGGCTTTTTTTTCTCGCCGCCGCGGGTCAATCGCGCCTCAATATGGCCAATGAGCGTTTGCACCGCTCGCAGCTCCGGGAGCAGGCCCTCAACGAGTTCGCGGGCCTCATGACCGATGCCGAGTCGGCGCAGCGAGGCTACTTGCTCACCGGAGAGGGGGCCTACCTCATCCCCTACGCCGCCGCGGTCACCAACATCAGGGGCGCGCTTGACCGCTTGCACGATGCCTACGGCGGCGATGACAGCAGCAGCGAGTTTCACGCGCTGCGAATCTTGACCGGCAAGGAACTGGGGGAACTCGAAGACGGCGTCGCGCTGTCTAAAAAGCGCGGCTCCGCCCCAGCCGTCACGATCGGCACCGATGTCGGCAAGCGCACCATGGATGCCATCGGCGCCATCCTCGGGACCATGCGTAGAGAGGAGACGGCCGAGGCGGCGGCGGCCAACGCCGAATGGCAAAGGGATTTTCGGCTTTCGCGATGGGTGTCGGCCGCCGGCGCTATTCTCAACATTGGCCTGGTCTTGCTGGCGGTTCGGCTGGTTTACGGCGACATGCGCCGCCGCGCCCAGCAAGCCGCCGGGCTGCGCGATCAAAAACTGGAGCTGGAGCATGAGGTCGACGCGCGAACCCGCGAATTGACCGCGCTATCGACGCATTTGCAAGGTGTGTCGGAGCAGGAAAAGTCCGCCCTGTCGCGCGAGCTTCACGATGAACTGGGCGGCCTCTTGGTCGCCGCGCGCATGGATCTATCCTGGCTGCAACAGCGGATGCCCACCACGGATCCCGCCATCGAACAGCGCTTCAAGCGCATCCACGACTCTTTGAGCGCCGGGGTCGATCTAAAACGCCGCGTCGTGGAGGAACTGCGCCCCACCCTGCTCGACAACATGGGTTTGTTCACCGCGCTGCGATGGCAGTTCAAAGAGAGCTGCCGGCGTACCGGACTGCGCTGCACCGAAACCATTCCGGAAACCGAGATGAAATTCAGCCCCGATGCTTCGATCGGCGTATTTCGCATTGCGCAAGAAGCACTGACCAATATCTTGAAGCATGCCGAAGCGAAGTCCGCTGATCTGGCCGTTCTCATCGAGGGAGATACCCTGACCCTGCGTATCTCCGATGACGGCAAAGGCATTCCAAAAAACCGGGTCGGCATCAGCACCTCGCACGGCTTGGTCGCGATGCGCCATCGGATCGCCGGGCTCGGCGGGGTTTGGGATGTTCGCACCCCCAGTTCGGGCGGAACGGTGGTTACGGCCCTGATTCCGCTCTCCAGAATGATGATGCCTGAGATTGAAGGAGGCGAGCTTGCGCTCGCCTCCTCTCCAAGCTTGAAGAAAGTTAAATCTTAGACCCGAGCTTAAAGACCCGAGCGCGGCGCGATTGCCGTGCCGTGGTCGCCGCCGATCACGACTTCCACACGCCGGTTCAATTGCCGGCCGCCGGAATCGGTATTGTTGGCGACGGGATACGCCTTGCCGTATCCCTCGGTGCCGATGCGTGACGGCTGAACGCTGCGGCTGATCAGTGCGGCCTTGACGGCATCGGCGCGGCGCTGCGACAAATCCTCGTTGTACGAGTCGGTGCCGATACTGTCGGTGAAGCCGTCGATCTGTACGCGGCGGTCGGGGTGCTCCACCAGGAACTGCGCCAGTTGGTCCATCTTGCGGCCGGCGCCGGACTTCAGCTCAGCCCTTCCCGTGTCGAACAGCACGTCGCCCAAGGTCATGACCAGTCCGCGCGGAGTCGGCGTCGCTTTCAGGGCCTCGAGTTCTGCTTGAACGCGGGCCGTCTCCTGATTGGCCTGATCGCGTTGATCGAGGGCCACCTCAGCAGCCACCTTGGAGTTCGCGGCAGATGCTCTGGCGTTCGCCGCTTCTCGCGTGCGCGACGCGAGCACGATCTGATCGCGTTCCATCTGGCCCGCGGCCACTCGCGCATCATCCGCCTTGGCGGCGCCGTGCGCCTGCGCTAAGCGCGCATTCTGCGTGGCCAGGTAGGCGGGTTGATCGACATCCGCATCCTGGTGATGCAGCGCTGCGGCTTCCGCGATGCTCAGGTCCTTTCTCGCCTTGTCCAAATCCAGCGGCGCGAATTTATTGACGTTCGGGTCGGATTCGGCCGTTTGCACCGCCAGGCGCGCTGTCTCGAGCGCGGCATTCGGCTGCGGCATCGAGACGCAGGCACCCAAGGCCAGCGCCAGACCCATCCCGGTGAAAAATTTTGCTTTCATAATTGCCATCCTCTCAATTGGTTTGTGAGCTGCGCTGCGATTCTTGCCGCAGCGCCTGCATGCTGGCGTCGAATTCCATGGCTGCCTTGTGCGACTTCTGCCGTTGCGCCGTCGCTTCCGCCAGCTGCGCATCCGCATCCGCCTGTTCGGCCAATTTCGTCGCTGACTGCTTGTCGTGATCGGCCGCAGCCTTTTCGGCGCGCGCCAACTTCTCGCGCGCTGCCGCCATCTCCAGCGGCGCAAATTCCGGCGCACCGGATTGTTCGGCGCGCTGCACTGCGGACTTGGCCACCGCGATCTTTTCGGCCGGGATCGGACTAGCGGCGTAGGCGGCGGCGCTCAACGCCAACATCGCGCAGAGGGCTGCACCCCTGCCCAGCTTGCTTGAACTGAATATTTGCCTCATTGCTAAGTGCCTCATTGTTGCTCCCTCATAAAAATTATCGAGGTAACAAGCAGGAGCAACATACGTGCCATCGCAATATGTCTCATCGCGCGCGTGACTCGCTCATTTCGCGGCGCAAAAATATTCGACGCAGGATTTTGTGTAGATGTTGCCGAACGGCGCGGCAGACTTTACGCCGATGTGGGACGGGGCACGACGGGGGCAGGTGCTTGAATTGCCGTGAAAAACTCCCGTTGTGCCCTTGCTTATGAAGCGATTAGCGAGATCCGTTCGCTAAGGGGGATCAATGCTTCGAGAGATGCGCTTCGCAAATCTCGTGAAGCACTTCCGGAAGCCGCCCGTAGTCGCGGGCCTTGTCCAAGAAATGCGTCGCGCCGAGCGCAATGGCGGCATTCTTGTATTCCGGCAGATCATAGTTCGTGAGCACGATGATTCGCGGCTTTTGCTGCGTGGTCGCGAGCGCGCGCATGACGCCGAATCCCGTGCCCTGCTTCAAATGCAGGTCCAGGATGATTACGTCGACCGCGTCGCGCTTCACCGCCGCCAGCGCCGCCGCCTCGGTGTCCGCCGTCCCGATCAACTCGACATCTGAGATCTGCCGGATCGCCTCAGTCAATCGTTCGGTCAAAACTTTGGAGTCCTCGACCAGCAATACCCGCAATGACCGCATCATTAACATGTCGCTCTAAAAAACCATACATCGTGTTGCAGAGTGCTCACGATACGCCGCTTACTGAATCAGTCCGTTGCGCAGCGCATAGGACGTGATGTCGGCGTTTGCGGTAAAGCTCATCTTTTCCAATATCCGGCTTCGATAGGTACTGACGGTCTTTACGCTCAGGCTGAGCTCATTGGCAATATCCGAGACGCCCCGGCCGGCCGCGAGCTTGCAAAAGATTTGGAATTCGCGCGTCGAAAGCCGCGCGTGCAGCGGCTTGTCCGGATCGCCGTCCAAATCGGCCACCAAGATTTCGGCGAGTGCGGCGCTCACGTAGCGCCGCCCGGACAATACCGTGCGTACCGCCTTCATCAGCTCTTCAGGAGCGCTGTCCTTCGACAGATAGCCGCTGGCGCCGGCGCGCAATACATTCACGGCATACTGCTGTTCGGGCAATCCGCTCATCACCAGAACCCTGACGTTGGGGTGGCCTGTCTGGATGTGCCTGAGAATATCGAGCCCGCTGCGGTCGGGCATATGAATATCAAGCAGCACCAAGTCCCATTCGGATTCACGCAGCGCATCGAGAGTCTCGTTGCCGCTCGCCGCTTCGCCCACGGCATTGATGCTCGTATCGGCTTCGAGAAATTGCTTGAAGCCGGCCCGGACCACCGCATGATCGTCTGCGATCAGTACTCTTGACACGTTTAGTTCCCCCTTCGATGCGCCGACTTAAGAATTTGCGCATTCCTGGCTTTGTGAATATCCGTTGAGCTTGTTATACAGCGTCTTGAGACTGCAGCCCAGGGCATCGGCGGCCCGGCGTTTATTGCCTTTGAAGTAGTCCAGGGTGGCCTCGATCAAGGAGCGCTCCATATCGTAAATGCGCGAACCGACGCGGATATCCAGGCGCTCGCGATCGCGCGCGTATCCGTTGTTCGCCGCCAACTCGCCGCTCGCGCCCAAGTCCGCGCCCCGGGCGGCGTTCTGAATCAGAGGCGCCAATTCCAGAATGCTGTCGCCGAGAATGAATGCGCGCTCGATGCAATTCTTCAGCTCACGAACGTTGCCCGGCCAGGAATGTTGCATGAGAGTCATGCGGGAGTGAGCGGACAGGCGCTTCTGCGTCATGGCCTGCGCATTGAGCTCCGATAGAAAGTGATTCGCCAGCAGCTCGACATCGTCGCCGCGGTTGCGCAGAGGCGGCAGATCGATCGGAAACACAGCCAACCTGTACAGCAAGTCCTCGCGCAGCTGCCCGGCTTGCACGGCGGTCAATGGACACCGGTTGGTGGCGGCAATCACCCGCACGTCGCAGGAGTACTCCGTGCTCGCCCCGACACGGTAGAACTTGCGGGATTCGAGCACGCGCAACAGCCGCGTTTGCATTTCCAAGGGCATCTCAATGACTTCGTCCAGCAGCAGAGTGCCGCCGTGGGCGCGCTCGAATACTCCGGCGTGCGCGCGTACTGCCCCGGTGAAGCTGCCTTTTTCATAGCCGAATAATTCGGCTTCGATGAGCCCGGGAGGAATGGCGCCGCAGTTGATGGCGATGAAGGGATTGCCGCGGCGCGCACTGGATTCGTGAATCAACCGCGCCGCCACTTCTTTGCCGGAACCGCTTTCGCCCGTCAAGAGCACGCTGGCCTCGGTGGGACCCACCCGCTCGATCAAGCGAAGCACTTCCTGCATCGCCGCAGAGGAGCCTAAAAAAGTCTCCAAGGCGGGCACGAGAGGAGGTGCGGGACGCTGCTCAGAAAAACCATAACTGACGGTATTCATTACAAATCTCCTGCTGGTCGCGCTCGTGTAATCGTTACACGTCACACCAGGCAATTTGTAACCTGTGCAGCTTTAGCTAGCCAGGGCGCGGGGCTGATCCTCGGCTCGGAATTCACGCTGAATTCTGTAGGTGTTTGTCTGACATGCCTCTGCAAGCGTTTGAAAAGCAAGCCCGCATTAGGCTTCATGGAGCGGCGTTTCGCCCCCGAGCCGCGCTCCGATCAACGCTGGCACACGCTATGCACTCGCACGTTAGGCATGAAAAGTGGCGCCGCAACGCCAGCAGGTGGTGAATTGCGGCTCGAGTTGCTCGCCGCACTGGCTGCAGGTCCAGGGAGCGCCCGACGGTGCTCGGGCCGCCTCTTCCAGCGCGCGCAATGCAGCCGATTCGAGCATGTC
>DATHFW010000230.1:0-6019 GCA_035317945.1 Steroidobacteraceae bacterium
CTGGCCCGGCGGACACACTCCGTCAATTTGGCGAGGCCCGGCAGAAAGCGGTCATCGCTGATCCGCAGCAGCGGTCCGCTGGCAACGTCGCGCACGCCCGTGGCCTCCACCACCAATGCCCCCGGACGGCCGCGCGCGAATCGCTCATACCAAGCCAGTACCGAGGGCGTGACCTCGCCATCATCGGAAGCGCGCCACGGAACCATGGCGGGTACCCAGGTACGCGATGCCAGTTGTACTGATCCGACCTTGACCGGCCTGAACAATTGTGAGGACCTTATCTCATCGGCATTCGGCCACGGCGCAGCAAGCGGCGTGTACTTGATGCGCTCAGGCGGGCGCCAGGCGGCCATCAGCGATTGATTACCAAAATAGCCAATTTATCCTCGTCAAATAACATCGCTAATTTCCACCAAACTCTGCAAAGATACAATGCCGCCGGCCCTGAACCCGTGAGATGCCAATGAAACTATTTTATTCCGCCACATCCCCTTTCGTTCGCAAGTGCTTGGTGACTGCCCACGAGTTAGACCTGCGCGAGCGTCTCGAACTCGTGCCCGCCGTGGCGCATCCGGTCAATCGCGACCGCTCGGTCGTAGCGCGCAATCCGCTCGGTAAGATACCGACTCTCGTTACGGAGGACGGCGCCGTGTTGTACGACAGTCGCGTGATCTGCGAGTACTTGAATACCCTGGGCGACGGGCACCTACTACCGAGTCAAGGGCCGGGACGTTGGGCCGTGCTGGTCGACCAGGCCCTAGCCGATGGTCTCATGGATGCGGCCGTACTGACGCGCTACGAAGATGCGGTGCGTCCCGAATCACTACGCTGGAACGATTGGAGCGCGGGTCAGCTAGATAAGGTGACCTGCGGACTGGCAGAAATCGAACGCCGTCAGGATGCCCTTGGCGACCGCGTCGATGCCGGTACGATAGCGCTGGGTTGCGCGCTTGGATACCTCGACTTCCGATTTGAATCGTTCGGGTGGCGAGGCAAGGCCGCGAAAACAGCCGCATGGTTCGAGGGGTTCTCCCAGCGGAGTTCGATGCTGGCAACGCGGCCGCCGGCGGCGTAGAAATGCGGTGTTCGCGCCGCATCATCGGTTGCGCGCGCCGACGGAGATGGAGGACACGTAGCTGGCGTTCAGCAGACTCAGCTCGTGGAAGCGCTGTGGCCGTCAGATTCGTCGTCGGGTATCACGGCCGTCGCTTCAATTTCCACCAACGCGCGCTGCTCGACCAATCCCCGGACCTCCACGACCGACATGGCCGGGAAGTGTTTGCCCAAAACCTCCCGGTAACCCGCGCCGATTTCACGCGCTTCGCGCAGGTAGGCTTCCCGGCTCAAGACATACCAGGTGAGCCGAACCAGGTGACGGGGCTCCGCCTGTCCTTCCTTGAGCACGCGTACGATGTTGCGCAGTGCCTGTTTTACTTGTTCCGCCAGATTGTCGCTCGTGAAGCGCCCTTGTTCATCCCAGCCGACCTGACCGGAAATGAAAATTATGCGCCCGCGCGCCGCCATGCCGTTGGCATACCCTTTTGGGCGGGCCCATTCCGCCGGCTGCAAAGTCTCGGTGCTCATTGTCTAGTTACCTTTGAATGCGGGACGTTGCTTCGCGGAAAACGCATCGTAGGCGCGGCGAAAATCCTCGGTCTTCATGCAGACCGCCTGTGCCTGCGCCTCGGACTCCAAAGCCTGTTCCAATCCCATGTTCCACTCCTGATTCAGCATGGTCTTGGTCATGCCGTGCGCAAATGTCGGACCTTCCGCAAGTTCTTGCGACAGCTGCGCGGCCGCTGTATGCAGTTCCTCGGCCGGAACCAAGCGGCTGTAGAATCCGCACGCCAGTGCTTCATCGGCGCCGACGCTGCGGCCCGACAGCAGCCATTCGGCCGCCCGGCCGTGACCGATGATTCGCGGCAGAATGGCGCAGGCGCCCATGTCGCAGCCCGCCAGCCCCACGCGCGTAAACAAAAATGCAGTCTTGGAGCGAGGAGTGCTCAGACGAATATCGGATGACATCGCCAAAATAGCGCCGGCCCCCGCGCATACGCCATCGACGGCCGCAATGATGGGCTGCGGGCAGGCGCGCATGGCCTTGACTAGGTCGCCGGTCATGCGCGTGAAGTTCAGGAGCTCAGGCATGCTCATGCGCGTCAGGGGACCGATGATCTCCTGCACGTCGCCTCCCGAGCAGAAGTTGCCGTCCGCACCGCTGATGACCACGACCTTGACGTCTGCCGCATAGGGCAGGCAGCGCACCAGATCCCGCAGTTCCGCGTAGCTGTCGAAGGTCAGCGGGTTTTTCTTCTCCGGCCGATTCAGCGTAATCCAGCCGACCTGGTTCTGCACGGACCAGAGGAAATGCTGGGCTTGGTAGTCGGTCAAGTCTTTCATGGTGTATCCCGGGTCAGTTGCCCGCGCAAGCGCGACAGTGATTCATGCAATGCGCGTTGCTCGCGCTTAGGAATGCCGGAAAAGAGCTTTATGATCCAGCTTTCATGCTCCGCGGCCATCTGAGCAAAGAGCCGCCGGCCCTCCTTGGTCAGTTTGACCAGGTAGGCACGCCGATCGGCCGGGTCTTCCGTCCTGACAATCAGGCCGCTGCGTTCCAATTGGTCGACGATTCCAGTGACGTTGCCGCCGGTGACCAGCATGCGGCGGGAGAGCTCGCCCATCTGCAAGCCATGCGGCGCGCGCTCCAGTTGAGCCATGAGATCAAAACGCGGCAGCGTAGTTTTGAATTGCTTGGCCAAGGCCTTGCGTACATGCGTCTCGACGAGATGGGTACAGGTCAGCAAGCGCAACCACAGCCGCAGCGACTCGTGATGATCATCGGTCAAGCGGCTGTCCATGCCGAGGGCAGCGCTCACAGCAATTCTCCACCGGCGACCACGATGCTCTGTCCGGTGACCGATTCGCTGCCGGGCATGCACAGCCACGTGACTGCGTTGGCAACTTCGTCCGGCTGAATGAGCCGCCCCTGCGGATTCGACTTGGTCATGGCCTGCAGCGCGTCTTCCAATTTTCGCCCGGTCACGGCCGATATCTTCGCCGCGGCCTCTCTGACCAGATCAGTATCCGTATAGCCCGGGCAAACCGCATTGACGGTGATGTTGCGCGTGGCGACCTCTCTGGCGACGGCGCGCGTCAATCCGATCACGCCGTGTTTCGCCGCGCAATATCCGGCGACGTAGGGGTATCCGGTGAGCCCGGCAGTACTGGCGATGTTGACGATTCGCCCGAAGCCGCCCTGGAGCATGTCGGGCAATGCCGCCTGCATGCCGAAGTACGTACCCGATAGATTGACGGCGAGCAATCGCTCCCACAAGCCATCATCGCGCTTGGTGATCGGCGCGCTGATCGCCTGGCCGGCGTTGTTGATCAGAATCTCGATGGGGCCGAACAGGGTCCGTGCGGCTGCAAACGCGGCATCCACGGACTCGCGCTTGCCGACATCGGCAGTTGCACAAAAAGTCTGCGCACCGGCGGATTTCAATTCCACCGCCAGCGCTTCGAGCGTCGCCGCAGTGCGCCCCAGCATACTCACCCTGGCCCCTTGATCGACCAGCGATCGCACGATGCTGGCGCCGATGCCGCGGCCGCCGCCGGTCACGAGCGCGTGTCGGCCCTTGAGTGGTCCGCTACCGTTCATACCGCGCCCCCTGCCGCCGCGGCACGTTCCGCCGCGCGCTCCAGTTGCGCTTTGGCGGAGCGATACGGTTCGGGCCACCATTGCTCGGTAAACCCCTGCGCAGCCGCTTCTGCAAGCGTCCACGAAGGATGCGCGAGATGCGGGCGCGCAATCGCACAAAGATCCGCGCGGCCGGCCGCGATAATGGAATTGACGTGATCGGCCTCGAAAATATTGCCCACGGCAATGGTGGGAACGCCGGCCAAGTTACGCACCATGTCGGCCAGCGGCGTCTGCCACATGCGGCCATAAATCGGCCGTTGCGCCGCGATCGTCTGGCCGCTGGAGATGTCCAAAATATCGGCGCCGGCCGCCGCCATGGCGCGGGCGATCGAAATCACGTCCGACTCGCTGAGTCCGCCTTCGGCCCAATCGCACGCCGATAGCCGCACGCTCAACGGCTTCGCGGCCGGCCATGCGGCGCGCACCGCGCGCAACACTTGCAGCGGGTATCGCAGGCGATTTTCCACCGATCCCCCGTATTCATCGTCCCGGGCATTCGTCAAAGGCGACAGAAAGCTCGCCAGCAAGTAGCCATGCGCCATGTGCAACTCGAGCATGTCAAAACCCGCTGCGGCGCCGAGCGTCGCCGCTCGAACAAAATCATTCTTCACCGATTCCATCTGTGCCGGCGTCATCGCTTGCGGCACCTGACTGATGCCCGGCAGATAGGGTAGCGGCGAGGGCGCCACCAACGGCCAGTTGCCGCCCGCGAGGGGATGGTCAGCTTCCTGCCAGCCCAACTGGGTGGACCCTTTCCGTCCCGAGTGACCGAGTTGCAGACAAAAGCGCGCTTGGGATTCCGCGTGCACGAACTCCACGATGCGTTGCCAAGCGGCGCCCTGCGCCGCATTCCATAAGCCCGTGCAGCCCGGTGAGATGCGGGCGTCCGCCGACGTGCAGGTCATCTCCGTGAACAAGAGGCCCGCGCCGCCCGTTGCGCGCGCACCGTAATGGACCAGGTGCCAATCGCCGGGCACGCCGTCGACCGCCCGATACTGGGCCATGGGCGATACCACCACCCGATTGACCAGCTGCATGTCGCGCAGCCGAAACGGCAGGAACATCGGCGGCCGCGGTCGCGTAACCCCGTTGCTCTGCGCCAAATTCGTCTCGATCTGGTCGATGAACTGCGAGTCGCGCAGCTTGAGGTTCGCATGACCGATGCGCTGGCTTCCGGACAACAGGCTGTAGGCGAATTGCAGCGGCTCCATATTTTCATAGCGAGCCACATTTTCGAACCATTCCATGCGATTGCGCGCCGCATTCTGCAGCCTCAGCGCCTCGACGCTGCGCTCGGTCTGATACGACTCGAGGCCGCTCGGGACATCCTTTGCATGACTGACGTGCCTCACCAGCGAAATCGCGTCTTCCATGGCGAGCTTGGTGCCCGAGCCGATCGAAAAGTGAGCGGTGTGCGCCGCATCGCCGATCAGCACCCGCGTGCCGTCGTGCCAACGCCGGCATACCACGCGATTGAAATTGAGCCATGCTGAACCGCGCAAGTGCCGTGCGTTGGACAGCAGCGGCGCATTGCCGAGATAGGCGGCGAACAATTTCTCGCAAAATGCGATCGACTGGTCGATATCGGCGTTGTCGAGGCCGTGCGCCAGCCAGGTCTCTTCGCGCGTCTCGACGATGACCGTGGAAAGATCCTTGCTGAATTGGTAGGCGTGAATCTGAAACCATCCAAATTCAGTTTTCTCGAAGGCGAAGGTGAATGCTGAAAATTTTTGCGTCGTGCCCAGCCAAATGTAACGGCACTTGCGTACTTCGATGCTGGGGTCGAATTTCTCAGCCTGTTGGGCGCGCGCCTTGCTGTTGGCGCCTTCGGCAATGATCACCAGATCCGCGTCATCGAATTGCCGGGTGTCGTCCAGTTCGCATTGAAACGATTGCTTCACGCCGAGGGACGCAGCGCGCCTCTGCAGGATATTGAGCAGCGTGCGGCGCGAGATGCCCGCGAAGCCATGGCCGCCGGAGCGGATGGTGCGCCCCTTGAAGTGCACGTCGATGTCGTCCCAGTGATAAAACTCATCGGCGATGCGCGCATGCGAAGGCGCGTCCGCCTCCAGGAAATTGCCCATGGTCTTATCCGAAAACACCACGCCCCAACCGAAGGTGTCTTCCGGGCGATTGCGTTCGAAAATCTCGACACTCGCATCGGGCAAGGCTTTTTTGAACAGAATCGCGGCGTACAAGCCGGCGGGGCCGCCGCCCATGCTGACAATTCGCTTCATGCTTCATTATACCACTATGTCAATAGTTTAAATATAAAGTATATGGCGTGCATGCGGCCGAAGACCCGGCCGGGGCGGCGCC
>DATHFW010000231.1:0-18614 GCA_035317945.1 Steroidobacteraceae bacterium
CGTTCAGTTTCACACCACTCATCGACGTCGATCCGTCGAGCGTGCAAGTATCCAATTCCATCACCGTGGCAAGCACCGACGTGCCCGCGCCGATCAGCGTGAGCACCGGTGGGCAGTACAGCATCAACGGTGGCGCCTTCACCTCGGTTCCCGGCGTCGTCTCGCCGGGCGCGCAGGTGCAAGTGCAGTTGATCGCGGCCTCCGGCTACAGCACGTCCGACTCCGCCGTGCTCACCATCGGTGGCGTCTCGTCGACGTTCACCGTCACCACGGGTGCCCAGCCGGTGCTTCAGGGCGGCTTCACGCCGGTGACCGGTGCGGTACCTGGCAGTATCCAGACATCCAACGCCATCACCGTCACGGGGACCGCCATTCCCGCGCCCATCAGCGTCAGCAGCGGGGATGAATACAGCATCAACGGCGGGCCGTTCACATCGGCTCCCGGCACAATCCAGAGCGGTGACCAGGTCGCCGTGCAGATGATCGCGCCGTCCACCTACAACACAACGGCATCCGCAGTCGTGACCATCGGCGGCGTCACGTCCACGTACACGGTGACCACGGCGACTCAGCAGACCCCGCAGACTGGTGCGTTCACGGCCCTTACCGGTGCGAGCGTCTCGGGTACGCAGATCTCCAATCCAATTACGGTCACGAGCATCACGGCCCCCGCGCCGATCAGCATCAGCAGCGGCGCTGAATACAGCATTAACGGCGGTCCGTTCACGTCAGCTGCCGGTACCGTTCAGGCGGGTGATCAGGTCAGAGTCGAAGTCACCGCGCCGTCCACCTACAACACCACGGCGACCGCGGTGCTGACCATTGGTGGCACCCCATCGAATTTCACGGTGACCACCGGTGCCGAACCGGTGCTGCAAGGCAGCTTCACGGCGGTCACGGGTGTGGCGAACTCGAGCCCTCAAATCTCCAATCGCATCACCGTGACGGGCATCACTAGCCCAGCGGCCATCGGCATCACGAGTGGGGCGGAGTACAGCATCAACGGCGGTGCATTCACCACGGCGCCCGGCACCATTCAAGCGGGCGACCAGGTCATGGTGCGGGTCACCGCGCCGTCGACTTACAACGCGACCGCCACCGCGGTGTTGACCATCGACGGCGTCAACGCCCAATTTTCGGTAACGACTGGTCCCCAGCCACTGCAGAACGTGGCCGTGACCGGCGGTGGCGCGATCGGCATGGTGACGCTGCTGATGCTTGCACTCCTCGTCTCGCTCAAGGTCATGGGCCCGCGGCGTGCAGCGCTATTGATGCCTGTGGCGATTGCATTGCTCGCCGCGCTCTCGAGTACTGCCGCCCGTGCAGACGAAGGCAATTGGTTGTCGAATATATACGGCGGAATCCGGGTCGGTGCTTCCACCAGCAGCATGACCGCCGCGAAGCTCACCAGAGAACTGCAGGCGGATGGCTACCAGGTCACTGCCGCGGGCGCCCAGCGAGGCACCGCCGGCGGCACGTTGTATCTCGGCTATGAACTGCGCGATAACTTCGCCGTGGAGATCGCCGGCACCTATGTGGGGCGCACCCGTGCGGCCCTTGCCGGCGTTCTACCTGCGAATCTGGGCCCCCTGCTTGCTGACACCGCGCATATTGTGCGCGGCAGTGGCGATATCGTGGCACTGGAGGCGCGCTACCGCTGGCCCCTGGCGCACGCCATCGATCTGGACCTGCGTGCGGGTCCGTACTGGTGGCTAACCACATCGGATGTGTATGTGAATGGAGTCGACCAGTTGCACCGTTCGGATAACGGTCTGGGCTACACGCTGGGTGTCGGTCCACGCTTCGCACTTGGGCAGCACGTTGGAATCGGAGTGAGCGCCGAGTACTTCAATTCGACGTCGCAGAACCAGTTTTGGCAGTTCTCCGCCACACTTGAATTTCATTTCAGATGAAGGGCGTCGTTTCGCTCGACCGCGTGCACGTCCGGTTGACCGCAGCCGAGATGTCGACGGCTCTGGGCGGCGCCGTGACCCAGGAAGCTTCAAGCCGCCGCGACACCTGCACCTATTCTCCAACGCAAAGCTCAGGTCCGTTCGCGGAATTGAAATTCACTACGGGCGACGGTCAAGCAGCCATGATGGCCTCTGGTTTTGCCAACCGGCACGCCCAGCTGGGTAGGTTGCCACAATCTCATTTCGCGACTATCGCTGCGCCACCTACACCAGCGGTGGACGGGCGGCCTGCGATAGTGATTTCAAGCTGAACTGTGTTTTGGAATAGACAGGTGCGCTATCTCACCGCTCCACTATGCCGCCGCGAAGAGAGTTTCCGCGCACGATCACGATTCCGTCGGCTAACCGATCGATCGTCAGTGTCGTTGATGACAGGCCGACGCTTACACGATCACAGCGCTGCAGTTGCCTCGCCTGCCACAGCTCCCACAATATCCGGGGGGAAAGGTATTCCGGCGGCGGCGTAGTCTCCACCCGACATGAAGAGCTCCATGACCGAGTTCCAGCGATCGCGCCACGCTGAAGCGTAATTGCGAAAATTGTCGCTTGCAGTTATGAACGCCGAGGTTCTCGCATGCGGAGCGTAGACTTTGAGCAACGCGACGATTGCGGTGTTGTTCTCTGCGAGGCGATCGAGCCGCTGCTTCATTTCCGCATTCTTGGGCACGCCGCCGGCCCGGATCGTGATGAGGTAGGACTCCAGAATGCCGTTGGCATTTTCGACAACGGGACGGGTCTGCAATTCGTGGATGATCTGTTGATTCTCCCGGAGCAAAACGGCGACGGGATCAAGCACGCTCGCGGCCCACCGTGCGCCCGATTCCTGCATGGCTGCCTGGCGATGTATCGAAACGGCAACGGCGACCACGGCAACAAGCGCAAGCAACCCTGAAAGAATTATTCTGGCTCTGCGACTCAATGATTTTTCGGAGCGTTGACCCGGTGTCGGCGGCTCGCCCTCTTGTATATCGAACGTTGCAACTGCATCAATGGACCGAAAAAGGCGTGGCAAATGCGGGAAGCTCTATGGCGATTGCCGGTAATACTGTGGGCGTACCGAACTGCGCGGCATAGCAAGTATTGTCGCGCTGCAGGCCGGAGTTGATGCCGATCGTAAGCGCTTCCGTCCCGGGAACGTAGACGGTGGAGCTGCCCGGAGCGGATAGGATTGCTTGGGGAATCAACTGGGGGACGGAGCCGGTCCAGAAATACGGCGTTCCACTGCAGTCGGATGTCGTAAAGTACAGCCCCCCGTTATAGACAAAACCAGTCGCGTTGACGGAGGCATAAAACGGACTGCTTTGCGAGGTGATCAGAACCTGGCCGCCGGGAAACCACTGACCGACGAGCACATTGTTGGCGTCATACACAGATATCGACGTCGCCGCCGCGCCTTGCGGCCCCATCGCGCCCGTAGGTCCCGTTGCACCGATTGGTCCCTGAGGTCCTAGTGCGCCCGCTGCTCCTATCGCACCCTGGGTTCCTGCGGGACCCATCGGTCCGGCGGCCCCGGCGGGCCCCGTCGGACCTGCAGGTCCTGTGGCGCCGTTAGCGCCTTTGGCCCCTTGTGCACCCGCGGGACCTTGCGCACTCGCGGGACCTTGTGCACCCGCGGGACCTTGCGGTCCCTGCAGACCTTGGGGTGCCGGAGGGATATTTTGCACGGTCGTTTGCAGCGCTGAAACCGTCTGTGCGGTGTTGTTGATCGCGCCGGCAACTGCGGTGAAATTCGCGTTCACGTCCGCTGCTTTTGCCGGGGTGCCGGCAACAAACGTGTTTGGAATCGTCACCGTGTCGGCCGGCGCACCAGACGATACGCTCGTCGCGGCTATTGTGAGCATTGCGGCAACGACTGCGGCGAGTGGTAAGTTGGGCATATGGAGTTTCAGCCTTAGGTCCAGTCAGAATTGTCCCACGTGGTCGTGTCCCAGGTGAGCAGCTGATTTTGCCCGATACCCGGAGTCGCACTACTTGGATTAGTGTTCCCGCAGGCACTCAGTAGCAGCATCGCGAGAGCCGTCATCAAGGTGACTGTGAATCGCCTACCCGTTGTATGAAGTGATGTCGTTGTGATGGCGAAGCTCATGAAGCAGCATATGAACACCGTTGCCTTCCGTGAGTGATGGCGATCGCAGTTAGGGTCCATCAATCCCGCACTGGTCCGCAAGCCAGCCGTTTTATCGAATTGGATCGCTCCAGTTGAGACGCGATGCAGGATTCCCCTCAACTGACACACCGACCCAGACTAATGGATCCAACATTTGAACCTACGACCTTCGGGCTATGAGATAGCGGATTCGCTTATCGCCTTCCGACGTCGCGACGGTCCCTCTTGGGCGCTACCCCCTATTTCTTCAATGGGTACGGCGTTCCGTCACGGTGTGTGTAACCCCTGTCATCGGCGATCATGTCGATGTCCGGGTAGGTGCAACGGTCTCGCGGGTCGGATGTGCCAATTTCAAGCATCCTGGCCGGCGAGTCCGATTTATTAACCAGGTGATGGCCATCGGGATCACCACTCCTGAAGGCCGCGCAGTCACCGGCGCGCAGTGTTTCTTCGCCCGCGTCGGTGATGAGCGTCAGTTCGCCATCGAGTACCCACACGAATTCGTCCTCATGGCTGTGCCAATGACGCTGGCTGGACCAAGCGCCCGCCTCGATGACCGTCACGTTCACGCCGAATCGAGTCAGTCCCGCATGTCGCGCCAGCCGTTGACAAGATTGAGCGATACACGGCTCATCAAAGGGACGCGGATAGGTGCCTCCTGACTCCGACGGCACGATGGAAATGTCGGTTTTTTTCATGGCGAGTCAGTTTCCCCCGGGCCACGCGCTAAAGTCCCAGGAGGGTCTTCAAGCGTGAGCGCGTTGCTTGAAGCGTGGCCCGCGGCACACTGCAAAGTTTCTTGGCGTTACGCGCCTTGCAATCGATGGTGCGCATTTGGTGAGGCAGCACGACGCCTTGGACGGCAAGCCCCGGTGGAATCAGAACTTCGAGGTCGTTGCGCGCGCCTTGAGCGCGGCCCCCATGGGTCGTGATGGCGCAGACCATGGCAAGGCCTAAGGTGCTTTGCAGCGGTCCGACCGACACCACCAGCGCGGGACGTCGCCCTTGTTGCTCATGACCAACTGCGCCCTCCGCATCGATCTCCAGAATGTCCCCCGGGGCGATGGCCATCGGTTCGCCTTAAAGAATTTCCTTGCCGCGCGGCGCACCGAAATCGACGTCGCCCAAGCGCTGTCGCTTGGCCCGCTTCAATGCAGCAACCAGATCGCGATGAGTGAAGGGAGTGACTTCTTCGGCCTTTTCGATGATGAGCTTTGCGCCGTCAAAATGAAATTCGACGTGCTCGCCTTCGCTCAAGCCCATCTGCTTCGCAATCGCGGAAGGAATCCGAAAAGCAAGGCTGTTGCCCCATTTCAAAACGGATTGTCCGGACATAATAGCCTCATAAGAGTTTATACGACGTATAGCCATAGTATATACATACTCAAGATTTGGCAAGCCGACATTGACTACCGGAAGTGATGGCGGATTTCGGTCAGGCGGTTTGTCGCGCGGATTGGCCTCACGGCTGCTTATTGGGTCACTGGCCTTCGGCAGTTGTTTGGGCCGGCTAGCCTAAGCCATTGTCTGTGCTAATAAAAAACCTGCATACTCGTATACGCCATTGGCGTACAATCGCTCTAATGGAGTTCATCGAATCGCATATCTTTGAAAGGCAAGTCGATGGCTTGCTGAGTGATGATGAATTCGCGCTGTTTCAAGGCTTTTTGTTCTCGAACCCCAAGGCAGGTGCGGTAATTCAAGATACCGGCGGATTACGCAAAGTTCGCTGGGCGACCAAAGGTAGGGGCAAGAGTGGTGGCGTGCGAATAATTTACTTCTATGTCACGGCGGCGGCACAGATTCGTCTGATCGCGATCTACAAGAAAGGCGTCAAAGACGATTTGAATGCCGCAGAGAAAAAGGTTCTGAAGAAACTCAACGAAAATTGGTAGGAAGCACGATGGACAAAAAATTGTTTGCCGAATTGGTAGAAAGCATGCAGCAACACAATGAGATCATGGCTGGCACTCGCAAGCCCGCCAGGGTAACCAAAGTGAACGCGCAGTCAATTAAGGTACTTCGCGCGAGTGCCGGATTGACTCAAGAAAAATTTGCAGCGTTGATACAGGTTGATCTATCGACGCTGCGAAATTGGGAACAAGGAAGGCGTGAACCGACCGGGCCTGCGAAGGCGCTAATTCGTGCAATTACGAATGACCCCAAGCATGTGCTAAAGGCGCTAGAGGCCGGGGCATCTATGCGAAAGGCGGGATAACGAAGAGAGATAGTTTGAGGATCAAGAAATGAGCCGGAGCCGACGAAAAACGCCCGTCATTGGGGTGATTACAGCCCCGAGCGACAAACCGTTCAAGGTTGATGAGCATCGCGCAGAGCGCCATGCGGTGCGCGCGACGATCAAGCAGTCACTCGACGGCGACGACAGAGCCTTGTACTCCAAGGTCTATGGAGACCCATGGAAAGCACCGAAGGATGGTAAGCAGATAGTCGATCCGGGCTCGAAATCAATGCGGAAATGAGCGCGCAATTACATCTAGCAACCACCCAATCACAACACATCGCAAGAATTAAATTCTTAAAATTCAATAACTTACGTGTGAATTGGTAGCGGGGGCAGGATTTGAACCTGCGACCTTCGGGTTATGAGCCCGACGAGCTGCCAGACTGCTCCACCCCGCACCGGAAAGAGCCGCGCATTGTACTAGAGAAGGCTGTTAATGCAAGCTTGAGCTGGACCCGCTTTGACGGCGGTTTCACGGCTTGCCCTCGCCCATCATCTTGCGAAATCCAGGTCGGTCGGTGATTCGCGCCGCATAGGCTGTCAAAACGGGCGTTGGCTTGATCATCTTGGCCATCATCAAGAAATGCAGGCCGCCGCCCAGCAGGATATCCAACGCGGAAAATGCATCGCCCAGAAAGTATTGACGCGACGCCAAATGCCTGTTGAGCACCTCCTCTACTTCATCGGCCGGCGCCCATCCCATGGCGCCGTACACGTGCTTGATCTCGAAGCGGCGTGAAAGGATGGCCGGCTCCATGACGCCGGGCCGGTAGGCGAGCCAGGAAAGATACTCGCCGCGCTTCGCATCGCCGGCCGCGGGGCCCAACTTCTTGGTGCGGTACTTGTCGGTCAAGAAAAGCGCGATGGCACTGCCTTCGAACACGGTGTCATCGCCGTCGACCAGCGCGGGCACTTTGCCATGGGGGTGAGGATTCGAAGCATCGCGCGAGCCGGTGCCGTCTGCCCGGCGAAAGTCCACGATCTTGGCCTGATAGGGAACCTCGAGTTCCTCGAGCAGCCAAACGATGCTTCCTGAGCGAGACTGTGGGGAGTGATAGAGCGTGATCATGATCCCTCCTTCGGCAGATAGTTGACCGCTTACGCCCTACTGCAGGGCTCGCTGACAAATTTCCAGCAGCGTCCCGGGAATGATACCCAACGCCAGCGTCAACAGGGCGTTCGCGCTCAATACGGTGCGCATCAGCATTGAGCCGCCGATCACCGTGGTGTCCGTCGGTTCATCGAAGTACATCAGTTTGACGATGCGCAAGTAGTAAAACGCGCCGACCACCGAGAACAGCACGGCGATCACCGCGAGCCAGGTGAGATGCACGCCGAGAACCGCTTGGATGACGCCGAGCTTGGCCCAGAAGCCGATGAATGGCGGTATGCCGGCCAAACTGAACATGAGGATGGCCATCATCCCGGCGAACCACGGGCTTCTGGCGTTCAAGCCCCTGAAGTCGGTGAGTTTGTCGGCCTCAAAGCCCTGGCGTGCCAGCAGCAGTATCATGCCGAAGGCGCCGGCGGCGACGATGACGTAGCTGATCATGTAGAACATCGAGGCCTGATAGCCCTGCGCCGTTCCTGAGAGGATTCCCAACAGCACAAAGCCAATGTGCGAGATCGTCGAGTACGCCAGCATGCGTTTGAGATTCGTCTGCGCAACCGCGACGATGTTGCCGAGCGCCATCGACAACACGGCGAGCACCACCAGCATCTGGCTCCAGTCGGGTTGAGAAGCGCCTAACGCCTCCGGCAGCAAACGCATGGCCAGTGCGAACGCGGCGAGCTTCGAGGCGGTCCCGATGAACACCGTCACGCTCGTCGGCGACCCTTCGTATACGTCGGGTATCCACATGTGAAACGGCACCGCTCCGAACTTGAAACCCACGCCGACGATGAGAAAGGCAACGCCGAACATCAGTCCGATATTCCCCCCAATCGCGGCATTGCGCACCACACTCGCGATTTCAGCAAGTTCTAGACTTCCGGTGACGCCATAGACGATGGACATGCCGTACAGCAGCGTTCCTGATGCCATGGAACCCAGGACGAAGTACTTGATGGCCGACTCGGCCGCTACTCCTGAGTCCCGATCGAATGCCACCATGGCGTACAGACACAGCGACATGAGTTCGAGACCTAAGTACAGCGTGATCAGACTGCCCGCCGAGATGAGCACCATGCCGCCCAAGGTGGCAAACAGGCCGAGCACGAAGTATTCGCCCTTGAAGATGGCGCGGCGCTGCAAATAGTCGGTCGAATACACGAAAACGGCTGCAACGGTCAGGAGCGTCACGACTTTCAGTATTTGCGCCATTCGATCCAGCTCGAACAGACCGCCAAGCGCAACGATCTTGGCCGACACCGGATGCACTGCCACCAGCACGGCGGTAACCAGCAAACTGATCACCGCCAGCGTGCCGATCCATCGTCGCTGCGCATCGTTCAGCAGCAAGTCCAGCATCAAAATGGCGCACGCCGCCAGCGCTAGAAAAATCTCGGGCCACGCATGCACCAAGCCTGAATTGAAGAAACTGGGATTGAATGAGCCGGCGATCATAGTTGCCTTATGGAGCAATCTTGGAGAACAGCAGTTGCTCGGCTAAATGCTGCGTCGATGCGCGCATGACATCGAGCAGCGGCGCCGGCCACAAGCCGACCAGAAGCACGGCCAAGGCAAGCATGCCTAGGACCAAGAATTCACGGCCGTTCAGATCCGACAGCGCAGCCACCTTATCGTTGGCGATTTCTCCGAAAATCACGCGCTTCACCAGCCATAGAGTATAGGCCGCGCCCAGTACCAGCGTGGTGCCCGCCAGGAACGCGTACCAGACGTTGGCTTTGAATGAGGCCAGTATCACCAAGAATTCTCCCACGAACCCTGAAGTTCCCGGCAGGCCTGAGTTTGCCAGCGCAAACAGCACCATGAAGGCCGCGAATTTCGGCATGGTATTGACGACGCCGCCATAGCTCGAGATTTCGCGGCTGTGGACCCGGTCGTACATCACCCCCACGCACAGGAACATCGCGCCCGATACCAAGCCGTGCGACAGCATTTGCACCACAGCCCCATCCAACCCTAACGCAATGCCGCTGGTTCTGCCCGTATGCGCGACGATTTGAAATCCGATGAACATGCCCAGCGTGACGAAGCCCATGTGCGCAATCGATGAATAGGCGATGAGCTTCTTCATGTCACGCTGCGCGAGCGCCACGAAGCCGATGTACACCACGGCTATCAAGGACAGCGCAATGATCAGCCAATCCAGCTCACGGCTGGCATCGGGTGCGATGGGCAGCGAAAAACGCAGAAAGCCGTATCCGCCCATCTTCAACATGATGGCCGCCAGCACCACAGAGCCGCCGGTGGGCGCCTCAACGTGAGCATCCGGCAACCAAGTGTGGACCGGAAACATAGGCACCTTGACTGCGAAGGCGGCGAAGAACGCCAGGAAGATGAAAGTCTGCTCGGTCAAGGAGAGCGGCATGCGCTGAAATACCGCCAGTTCGTAACTGCCGGATTTGAGGTACAGGTAAATGAGCGCAACCAGCATCAGCAGCGAGCCGATGAAGGTGTACAGAAAGAACTTGATGGTGGCGTATACCCGGCGCGGTCCGCCCCAGACGCCGATGATGATGAACATCGGCAGCAGCATCGCTTCCCAGAACACGTAGAACAGCACCCCGTCGAGTGCCGCAAAAACGCCGATCATCAGCCCTTCCAGGATCAAGAATGCGGCGAAATATTGCGCCACGCGTTTCTCGACGTTCTGCCAGCTGGCGATGACGATGAGCAGCGTGGTGAACGTGGTCAGCAGAATCAGCGGCATCGAAATGCCGTCAACGCCGATGTAGAACTCCGAATGAATCGTCGAGATCCAGGGCGCGCGCTCTACGAATTGCATCTCGGGCGTGCCGGTCTTGAACCAGGTCCAAAGCGGAATGCTCAACAGCAGCGCGACACCGCTCACGGCCAGTGACAGCCACTTCGCGAGTGTGACTCGATGTCCCAACCCCAGCACCGCGAAGCCGCCGACGACGGGCAAGAAGATCAGCCACGATAGAAGATGTGTACTGAGCATCACTTTAAGATCAGCCACATCAGCAGCGCCGACAGCCCTAAGATCATGGCAAATGCATAGTGATACAGATACCCGGACTGAGCGTAACGCATCACGGAGCCGAGCCAGCCCACGGTGCGCGCGCTGCCGTTGACCAGACCGTCATCGATCACGATCTGATCGCCGAATCGCCATAAGCCGCCGCCGAGCAATCGGGCGCCGGCCATGATCACGTGTTCGTTGAACCAGTCGAAGCCGTATTTATCGACCAATATCGTGTACAGCCATTTGAGCCTGGCTTCCGCCATATCGGCAAGCGCGGGGCGCCACAAAAAGAACACGTACGCGGTGAGCACGCCCAAGCCCGCCAGCCACACGGGCGGCGCCGCCAACGCACTCAAGACAAATGCCGCCGGGCCATGGAATTCTTCGCCGATGTGTTCGAGCACGTTGTTGGCCGGCGCGACGTGGATGGCGCCCTCGAAGAACTTGCCGAACAGCATGGGCCCGACGGTGAACCAGCCGATCAGCGCCGAGGGGATCGCCAGCAAGATCAGCGGCACGGTCACCACCCAGGGACTCTCATGCAAATGCTCCTGAGTGTGATGGTCCATGCGCTCCTTGCCCAGGAAAGTCATGATGAACATGCGGAAGGTATAGAGCGCCGTGATAAAGACGCCGCTGACCACGCAAAAGTACGCGTATCCCGAGCCCACCCGATGCGAGGCGCCCACCGCGTCGATCAGTGAATCCTTGGAGAAGAACCCAGAGCTGCCGGGAAAACCAATCAGCGCCAGACATCCCACCAGACAGGTCCAATAGGTGATGGGCATGTATTTTCTCAAGCCCCCCATCTTGCGCATGTCCTGCTCGTGATGCATGGCGATGATCACCGAGCCTGCTGCCAGGAACAGCAACGCCTTGAAGAAGGCGTGGGTCATGAGGTGAAAAATACCGGCACCGTAAGCCGACACGCCGAGCGCCACCGTCATGTAACCGAGCTGCGAGAGAGTCGAGTACGCCACCACGCGCTTGATGTCATTGGCGACGATGCCGAGCAGGCCCATGAAGAACGCGGTGGTCGATCCAATGATAAGCACAAAAGACAGGGCGGTTTCCGACAGCTCGAACAGCGGCGACATGCGGGCCACCATGAAAATGCCGGCGGTCACCATGGTGGCCGCGTGAATCAGCGCGGAAATGGGGGTCGGGCCCTCCATCGAATCCGGCAGCCAGATATGCAGCGGCACTTGCGCGGACTTGCCCATGGCGCCGATGAACAAGCAGATGCAGGTGAAGGTCATTGCCGACCACGCAATCGTGCCGGTGATGTGGATTTGCGCGGCCGCGATTTGATTGGCGTGCGAAAACACCGTCGCGTAGTCCAGGGACCCGGTGTAGCGCAGCACCGCGGCAATGCCGAGCACGAAACCGAAATCCCCCACCCGATTGACCAGAAATGCCTTGAGACTGGCGAAAATGGCAGTGGGCCTCTTGTACCAAAACCCGATCAGCAGGTACGAGACGACGCCCACCGCTTCCCAGCCGAAAAACAGCTGCAGGAAATTATTCGCCATCACCAGCATCAGCATGGAGAAGGTGAATAGGGAGATGTAGCTGAAGAAGCGCTGATAGCCGTCATCATCGGCCATGTAGCCGATGGTGTAGATATGCACCATCAAGGACACGAAAGTCACCACCGCCATCATCATCGCGGAGAGATGGTCGATCAGAAACCCGACATTGAACTGTATGCCGTCGCTCAACAGCCAGGTATAGACCGTGCCGTTGAACGGACCTGCGTCTTCGAACACCTGCTGGTACAGCACGTAGCACGACAGAGCGCAGGAGAGCCCGACGCCCAGGATCGTGATGCTGTGCGCGCCGACTCTGCCGACGGCCTTGCCGAACAGGCCTGCGATGATGCAGGCAATCAACGGCGCCAGGACTATCGTGAGATAAATTGACTGCATTGCTTTTCTTAGCCCTGGAGGGTATCGAGATCTTCGACGTCGATGCTGCTGCGTTCGCGGAACAACACCACCAGAATCGCCAGACCGATCGCGGCCTCGGCCGCCGCCACGGTCAATATGAAAAACACGAATATCTGCCCGGCGATATCGCCGCGAAACCGCGAGAAGGCGACGAAGTTGAAATTCACCGCGAGCAGCATGAGCTCGATGCACATCAGCAGCACGATGATGTTCTTGCGATTCAAGAACACCCCGGCCACGCCGATCGCAAACAGAACGCCGGACAAGGCGAGAACATAGGTCAGGGAAATCATGGTCTTTTCTCGGAGGCCATCTTGACGAGTCGCACGCGGTCTTTGGCCCGGGTCGCGACCTGCTTGGCAATGTCTTGCGGTTTGCCGCCCTTGCGCTGCCGCAAGGTCAACACGATGGCGGCAACGCTGGCCACCAGCAAGATGATCGCGGCGACCTGCGCCGGATAGGCGTAGCGGGTAAACAGTTCCACGCCCAAGCTGCGCGTATTGGAATAATTGGCGGCCAGTGCCGGTGCGGTCTTCAAGCCGGCACCGCCAAGATGCTTCACGACGATGACGTTGATCATCGCGAACACCACGAAGCCTGCGACGGCTACGGTCAAGGGCCAGTAACCCACGAACTCCTTGCGCAGCTGCTCGACGTTCACATCCAGCATCATGACCACGAACAGGAACAGCACCATCACGGCGCCGACATACACCAAAACCAACACGATCCCCAGGAACTCCGCATCCAGCAGCACCCAGATCACGGCGCTGTTGAAGAAGCACAGCACCAACAGCAATGCCGAGTACACCGGATTGCGCGACAGGATCACGCCCAGCGCCGCGCCGATGAGCACGCCGGCGAAAATGAAGAAAAGTATCGTCGGAAACATCAGCGATACCGCGCATCGGCCGCGCGATCCGCCGCGATCATGGCTTCATAACGCTCGCCGATGCCGAGCAGCTTGTCCTTGCTCATGATGTTCTCGCCGCGCTTCTCCATATGGTATTCGTGCAGCCGTGTTTCCACGATGGCGTCCACCGGACACGCCTCCTCGCAAAAACCGCAGTAGATGCACTTGAAAAGATCGATGTCGTAGCGCGTCGTGCGGCGCGTGCCGTCGCTGCTCACATCCGACTCGATCGTGATGGCAAGCGCCGGGCAAACCGCTTCGCACAGCTTGCAGGCGATGCAGCGCTCTTCACCATTGGGGTAGCGGCGCAAAGCGTGCAGCCCGCGGAACCGGCTGCTCTGCGGCGCCTTCTCTTCCGGATAATTCAGCGTGATCTTGGTCTGAAACATGCTCTTCAAGGTGACCCATAGGCCCTGCAACAGCTCCCAGAGCAGGAATGTTTTGACGAAGCTGCGAATACCTTGCATCACAGATACCCCTTCCAGGGTCCCACATGGAAATGCACCATGACGCCCTCGACCAACAGCCAGATCAGAGTGACCGGAATCAACGCCTTCCAGCCCAAGCGCATGATCTGGTCATAGCGGTAGCGCGGAAACGTCGCGCGGAACCATAGGAACACGAACATGAAGAAAAATACTTTGGGCGCAAGCCAGAAAAAGCTCGGCTGCGCCAGCCATGAATCCGGCGCGAGCAGGCCATCGAACGGCGACAGCCATCCGCCGAAGAAGAAAATCGACGTCAGCGCCGAAATCAAAATCATGTTGACGTATTCGGCGATGAAGAACAGCGCAAACGCCATGCCCGAATAGTCCACATGAAAACCGGCGACGATTTCCGATTCGCCTTCGGCCACGTCAAAAGGCGCGCGATTGGTTTCCGCGACTCCCGAAATGAAGTACACGATGAACAGCGGGAACAACCAGGTCCAATTCCAGCCGAACATCCCGCGCTGCGCGTGGATGATGTCGCCGATGTTGAGGCTGCCCGACGCCATCAAGACACCCACCATGGCAAATCCCATGGCGATTTCATAGGCGACAATTTGCGCCGCGGAACGCATGGCGCCCAAGAACGCATATTTTGAATTTGCGGCCCAGCCGGCCAGGATGATGCCGTACACGCCCATCGAGGTCAGCGCCAAAACGTACAACAGGCCTGCGTCGATATTGGCGAAGGCATGCTCGGGACGCAGCGGAATGACCGCCCAAAGGGCGAGCGCCGGCACCAGGGCGAGAAACGGCGCCACGCGAAACAGAAACCCGTTCGCATCCGCGGGAATGATGATTTCCTTGAACACCAGCTTGATCACATCCGCAAATGGCTGACCCAAGCCGGGTATCCAAAATAAATTCACGCGATTGGGTCCGCGCCGCAACTGCATCCAGCCGATGACTTTGCGCTCCGCCAGCGTGTAGACCGCCATGGTCAATATGATGCCGATCATGACCATCAAGGCCTGCACCACGGTCAACAACGGGAAGCTCCAATACGGAGTGATCTGGCTCGAGAGCCAATCACGCAGTGGCGTCCAATCCCACATGATCAGATCACGGAGCGGGTCATGCGCCCGTCCTTGGTTTTTTGCAACGGCTCGGAGCCGCGTACCAGCGTGTCGCTTTGGTAGGGTGGGATATCCACCCAAGAACCCGTCGGCACCTGACCATTGGGCATGGCCGCAGGCGTCGCGCGCGCAGCCTCGACGCGCGTGCCGCACAGCGTCTTCAATGCGTCGCGAATCTCATCGGAACTGTCGTAGTCGACGCCGTGCAGGCCCAACAAATTCGCGAGCACGCGCAGCACCTTCCAGCCCGGGCGGCTCTCACCCGGCAGTTTGGCCGCACCGGCCCAGCTCTGCCAGCGGCCTTCCGCATTCACATAAGTGCCCGAGGTTTCGGCAAACGATCCGATGGGCAGCACCACATGCACGACCCCGCGCAAGGATTCCGGCAAATGCGTGGTGAGCGCCACTACCAATTCGGCGGAGGCAAGCGCCGAGGGGTCCACGCCAAAATCGTTGGTCGGGTCGATACCGCCGAGGAGCACATAGGCCTTGAGCGGCGCTTCCAGCATCTGCCGTGCCGACAGGCCCGCGGTTGCGGTGGCCGTGCCGCCGGGGTTCCGATGCGGCACCGCCCCCGCCAGGTACGCACCGGCGGCATTGGCGCCCTCGGTGATGCAGCCCAGGCTGGCGCCGCACAAATCCGCAAGTGCCAGGCTCAATGCCTTCAATTGCGAATACGCGGGATGCCGCTGCGCCAGGGTGCCCAGGATCACGGCGCGCCGCGCTCCGTGAGACAGCGCACCGATCAGCGAACGGTGGGCATCGGTGACGGCTGCGGTCCCCACACCTGCAGGCACCGGCCGTCCCGCGGCGCCCGCCGCGGCATGCACGAGCGCGGTGAGTTCACCGACCATATCGGTCTCAGCCGTCACGTACCCTGCGACCGGGAACATCAATTCGAAACGGCGCGGATTCAAGAAGGCCACGTGCGCGCCCTTGACCGCGGCTTTGCGAACGCGATGTGCCAGCATCGGCATTTCATGGCGCAGATCCGATCCCACGATCAGAACACCCTCGAGGCGCTCGACGTCGGCAATCTTCAAGCCAAGGTGCGGGTACGGCGCCTCGTTTTCCTGGGCGCGAAAATCCAACTGCCGCAGGCGATGATCGATGTTGGCGCATCCTAAGCCGCGTGCAATTTGCGCCAGCAGATACAACTCCTCGACGGTGGCCATCGGCGAGGCGAGAAATCCTGTCGCGGCTTGGTTCGCGGCGGCGGACTTCTGCAACCCTTCGGCGGCTGCGGTGAGCGCCACTTCCCAATCCACCGCCTGCAAGGCGCCGCCGACGCGCAGCAGGGGCTGGGAAATACGATCGCCCGAATACATGCCTTCGAAACCGAATCGGTCGCGATCCGCGATCCAGGTTTCATTGATCTCCTCATTCTCGCGCGGCACCATGCGCATCAACCTGCCGCGCAGCACGTGCGCAAACAAGTTGGTGCCGAAGGCATCGTGCGGCGATACCAGCGCAGCCTGTGTCATTTCCCAGGCACGCGCGTGATAGCGGAAGGGTTTGTTGTTGAGCGCGCCAACCGGACACAGATCGATGATGTTGGCCGACAACTCATGATCGACGCTGTGTTCGATGTAGGTGCCGATTTCCATATGCTCGCCGCGGCCGGTCGCGCCCATTTGCGGGTAACCTTGAATCTCCGCGCCGAAGCGCACGCATCGGGTGCAATGAATGCAGCGCGTCATGTCGGTGGAAATCAACGGGCCCAGGTTCTTGTCCTTGACCACCCGCTTGCGTTCACTGAAGCGCGAAATATCGCGCCCGTACCCCAAAGCCAGATCCTGCAATTCGCACTCGCCGCCCTGATCGCAGATCGGGCAATCAAGCGGATGATTGATGAGCAGGAATTCCATGGTGGCCCGCTGGGCCGCCACGGCCTTGGGCGATTTGGTGAATACCTTCATGCCCTCGGCCACCGGAGTGGCGCAGGCCGGCAGCGGCTTCGGCGCCTTTTCCACCTCGACCAGGCACATGCGGCAATTCGCAGCGACGGTCAATTTGTCGTGATAGCAAAATCGCGGAATGTAAATGTCGGCCGGATCCGTGACCTGCATGATCATCTGACCCTTGCGGGCCTTCAAGGGTACGCCGTTGACTTCGATGTTGACCGTGTCGTCTGCCATGATCTTTAAGCCGCGACGGCCGGCCGGCCGTCCAAGTGGGTGGCGCCCTCCATGATGGAGCGCCCCTTGTGCTCGATCATGTATTGAAATTCGGGCCGGAAGTGCTTCAAGAAGCTCTGCACCGGCCAGGCCGCCGCATCGCCGAGTGCGCAAATGGTGTGCCCTTCAATACGATTGGCGACATCCACCAGCAGCCCCAAGTCTTCGCTGCGCCCTTCGCCGGCGATGATGCGCTTCAGCATGCGGTCCAGCCAACCCGTGCCTTCCCGGCAGGGCGTGCACTGACCGCAGGACTCCGACATATAAAAACGCGCGAGACGCTCCAATGCCCGCACCATGCAGGTGGTCTCATCCATGACGATGACGGCGCCGGTGCCGAAGGAGGAGCCGGCCTTCTTCAGCGAGTCGTAGTCCATATTGGTATTCCACATGATCTCGGCGGGCACGACCATGCAGGAGGACCCGCCGGGAATGACGGCCTTGAGCTTGCGGCCCTTCCACACACCGCCGCACAGTTCCATCAGATCCTTGAAAGGAATCCCCATCGGCAATTCGAGATTGGCCGGCTTCTCGACATGGCCCGAGACGGAGAAAATCACGGTGCCGCCGGAATTTACGGGACCCAATCCGGCAAACCAGGCCGCGCCTTTGCGCATGATGGTGGGCACGGAGGCAAAGCTCTGCGTGTTGTTGATGGTGGTCGGCTTGCCGAACAAGCCGAAGTTGGCCGGGAATGGCGGCTTGAAGCGCGGCTTGCCGGGCTTGCCCTCGAGGGACTCGAGCAGTGCGGTTTCTTCGCCGCAGATGTACGCCCCGGCACCGATGAAGGTGTGCAAATCGAAGTCCACGCCGGACCCTAAAATATTCTTTCCCAAGAGACCTGCCGCATAGGCTTCCGCCAGCGCCGCTTCGAATCGCGGAACGGGTTCGGCCAGGAATTCGCCGCGAATGTAGTTGTAGCCGACGGTCGCCGTCATCGCATAGCCGCCGATGGCCATGCCCTCGATGACCGAGTGCGGGTTGTAGCGCAGGATGTCGCGATCGTGGCAGGTGCCCGGTTCCGATTCGTCCGAGTTGCACACCGCATACTTTTGCACCGGCGAGCTGCGCGGCATGAAGCTCCATTTCACGCCGGTCGGAAACGCCGCGCCGCCGCGGCCGCGCAAGCCTGAGGCTTTGACCTCGTCGATGATTTTCTCGCGCGGCGTTTGCTCGCGGAGGATTTTTTCCCAGGCCTGATAGCCGCCGAATTGCCGATAGCCCTCGAGCGTCCAAGGGCGCTCATATTTCAGCGCTTCGAATAACACCAGGTTCTGTTCGTAAGGCATCTGCGGTCCTAAACTTTAGGTCAATTCATCCAGGATTTTATCGATGATCGGCGGCGTCAGGTTCTCATGGAACACATGATCGACCATCAACATCGGCGCCCCGGTGCAAGCCCCCAGGCATTCCTCTTCGCGCTTCAAATAAATGCGCCCGTCAGGCGTGCTCTCGCCGGTCTTGATGGCGAGCTTTTTCTCAACGTAGTCCACCACCTCTTGAGAGCCGCGCAGCATGCATGAAATATTGGTGCACACCGAAATGTGATGGCGGCCCACGGGCTTGGTTTCGAACAT
>DATHFW010000232.1:0-6775 GCA_035317945.1 Steroidobacteraceae bacterium
AATGTATCCGTATGGAACTGGTGTTTGCCGGTGACGGACCGCTCCGCACCGAACTCGAAGTCTCCATCAAACGCCACGACCTTGAGGATTGCATCCGAATCACCGGATGGATTAGCAGCGACAAGGTGCGTGAAGAGTTGATGGCTTGCCGCGCGTTGGTGCTGCCGAGCTTTGCCGAAGGTTTACCGGTGGTCATCATGGAGGCGATGGCGCTGCGAATGCCCGTACTGAGCACGTTTGTCGCCGGCATTCCGGAATTGGTCGGCGCCGATGAGAGCGGCTGGCTGTTTCCGGCGGGGTCAATCGACGACCTGACCGCAGCGCTGGAAGACTGTCTGTCGAGATCGGCCGACGAGATCAAGCAAATGGGCGACAGGGGTTTCGTGAGGGTCACGAGCGACACTCCGTCGACGTCGAAGCGGCAAAGCTCGGTGCGCTTTTCCGCAAGTCTTCGCACGATCCGTCGCGGCATTGAAACAAACTGGGCGGCGGCAGAATCGCCGCCGCCCTAAACCTACTCTGCTATCAGGGATGCACTGCGCCCAGATCCCACGTTGGTGACCATGGTGCGCCGAGGGCATCGAACATGGCAGGTACGTTCATGCCGCCCGAGTAGTTCGCAGTGGGCTTAAAGTCCGAGATGACGTTGAAGGTGCCGCTGCCGTTGGTGAAGCCGGGATTGGCCGCAATGTTGCTCGAGTTGTTTGAGACCGTATTGCCGGCAGCCGTGTTATCGACAACTGCTTTGCCCGAGGCTGACGCCACGAAGAACAGATTATTCCTGGCATAGCTGTTGATGGCGCCGGCGCGCATGGATCCGGTGGTATCGAAGCCGATGCAGCTTTGGCCAGGCTGGTTGTTGGGTGCATAGCAGGTATTGTTATAGACCTCCACGCCGCTGGGGATCGGTTCAACCCCACGTTGCGCGATCTGCGCACCGAGGATCGGATATTTCGCGGCGCTGCCCGGCATGTAGAACACATTGTCGCGCAGCGTGACATTGACCGCTGAGATCATAGCCTGGCGTCCGCCCTGGGCGCCGGTGCTGGCGGCAAACAGATTGCGCTCGATGAGGATGTTGCGCATTCTTTCATCAAGTCCACCGTTCTGCGGCGCGACCTCCAGAAGCTGCGCGCCGGAGGTGCCGGTGAACAGATTGTCGGAGATCACCGATAGTTCGGTATACACCCCGGTCCAGGTGGGCAGGGAGTTATAGGTATTGCCGTTGTGGAACTTGAGCAGCGCGCCGATGCCGTTGGCATTGGAGAATGAGTTATTCTCGATCGCGCACATGCGGCAGGCCGATACCCGCACCGTTTCGACTCCAGAACCCTGACCCGTGCCGCCGATACCGACGATCGAGTTGCCAAGCAGCGCTTGATAATCAAGGTTGGCGAAGGTGCTGCCCGCCCACGGCGGATTGTTTTCATTGTAATTGACGAACGTGCCGATGCCACTGGCGCCGGTTTGCACGCTATCAATTAGCCCCCACTGAGCCCCCTGTGCCCAGGCATAAGAGGAGGCATTGCCGTTGGAGCGCAAATTCGAGAGCGTGATTTGATACGGTACGCGAAACGCGCCGGCGACATTCCAGAGGCTGTTGATCGCAAGATTGGGCGAACCGTTGCCCTCAAAATCGATATCCGCCACGCGCCCATCCCCAGCGGTGTTGTTGACCGCCAGATAGTAGCTGGAGGTGCTATTGGCGAAGATCGGTCTGCCGCTTTGCGTGCCTTCACAGCCGCCGTAAGCGCCGATACTCCAGCCCACGCCGTTTAAGGTGACGTTGCTGCCGCTGAAGGTATCACCGCACTTGAACAGCACCCGCTTGCCGCTGCCGAATGAGCCAAGCGCGCTGTTAAAGCTCGAGCTGTGCAGTGTCGCGGCGCCTGCCGGACAGCCGCCGCTTCCAGGGGCCGGCGTGCCTGAGGCCGAGACGCAGGTGGTCTTGTTGCCCGCAAAGCCATTGGCTCCCGCCGGATCATGGGCAGTTACACCGAGTTGGCAACTGGCCGTATTGGTGCCGTCGCGCGCGGTCACGGTCACCGTGTAGGCGCTATCGGTGCCCGGGGTGATATACAGATGCGCCGCGACGCCGCCGCTGGCGCTGTTGCGGCTGTTGCGGCCGTGATTTGCACCGTAGTTCCAAGTGTCGGTTCCGGAAGCGTTGGAGTCGCCGAAGTTCCACGTGTAGGTGACATCCTGGAATGCTGTCGTATTGCTCTTGAGGGCGGAATCAGTCGTGCCTGTGGCATCAAAGAACACTAAGAACGGGGAAATTCCGGTTCCGCGAACCGCATTCGCCTTCAACGTTAATGGACCATTGGTTGCCGAGCATGACGAGCCGCTTGGGGGGCTCACGGGCGACGTTATCGTAACCGTCGCTGACTGCTGTGTGCTCCCACCGGCGCCCGTACAACTCAGCGTGTAAGTAGCGTCTGCGGACAGCGCGCCGGTAGTTTGTGTGCCACTGGTCGGCTGGCTGCCGGTCCATGCGCCGGAGGCCGTGCACGTAGTCGCGTTGCTCGAGGACCAGCTTAAAGTCGTGCTGTTACCGCTGGCGACGCTGGAAGGGGTTGCACTGAGGTTCACCGTCGGTGCCGGTGTCGCAGCAGTCACGGATACAGTAACCGACTGCGTCGCGGATCCGCCGGCGCCTGTGCAGGTTGCCGTATATTTTGTCGCCGCGCTGAGCGCCGCTGTGGACTGTGAACCCGTGGGAGCAATCGTGCCGCTCCAGCCGCCTGACGCCACGCAAGAAGTGGCATTAGTCGAGGACCACGTCAACGTCGACTTGCCGCCGCTCGTGACTGTTGCGGGACTTGCCGTCAGGGTGACGGTCGGTGCCGGTGTGGTTACCGTGACGGTCGTGGATTGCGCCGCGCTTCCGCCGCTGCCCGTGCAGGTCAACATGTAGGTCGCGTTGGAGGTGAGATTGCCGGTGGACTGCGAGCCGGTCATGGCCTCGTTGCCGGACCAAGCCTGCGAAGCCACGCAGGCCGTTGCGTTGGTTGATGACCACGACAGCATCGAGGCTTTGCCGCTCGTTACCGTGCTCGGGCTCGCGCTCAAGGTCACCGTGGGCGCCGGCGAACTCACGGTGACGGTTGCGGATTGCGCCGCGGTGCCGCCGGTGCCGGTGCAGCTCAAGGTGTAGGTCGCGTTCGCTGTGATAGCCGCGGTGGACTGCGATCCGTTGACGGGCTTGGTGCCGGACCATCCGCCGGATGCGGTACACGCGGTCGCGTTGGTGCTCGCCCACGTCAACGTGGAGGCGTGGCCGCTGGCCACCGTGCTCGGACTTGCACTGAGCGTCACCGTCGGGGCAGGAGTTGCGGAGGTGATGGATACCGTGGCGGCTTGAGTCGCGCTGCCTCCGCTTCCGGTGCAAGTCAGCGAATAAGTCGCGTTGGCTGTCAGTGCGCCGGTGGATTGGGTTCCACTGACGGCTTTACTGCCCGACCAGGCCCCGCCGGCGGTGCAGGCCGTCGCGTTGTTGGAAGACCACGTCAAAGTCGCGGCACTACCGCTCTTGACGGTGCTGGGCGAGGCGGAAAAGCTTACCGTCGGAGCCGGTTTGCTCACCGACACCGTGGTCGATTGAGTCGCGCTGCCGCCGGTGCCCGTGCAGGTGATCGAATAGGTCGCATTGGCTGTCAGTGCGCCTGTGGATTGTGACCCGCTCAGGCCTTTGGTGCCCGCCCAGGCGCCGGAGGCCGTGCAGGACGTCGCATTCGCCGACGACCACGTCAGATTAGCGCTGGCGCCGCTGCTCACCGTGCTGGGGCTCGCGCTGATGCTGACCGTGGCGGTTGGTTTCGCGCTCACCGTTATCGTCGCCGACTGAGTCGCGCTGCCGCCGCTGCCGGTGCAGCTCAATGCGTAGGTTGCATTGGACGATAGTGCGCCGGTGGATTGGGAGCCGTTGACGGGCCTGCCGCCGGACCACGCACCCGAAGCGGTGCATGAGGTGGCATTCGATGCCGCCCAGGTGAGCGTTGAGCTGCTGCCGCTGATCACGGAACTTGGACTTGCACTGAGGCTGATGGCCGGTGCGGGCTTTTTAACAGACACGGTTGCCGATTGCGTAGCACTGCCGCCGGCGCTGCTGCAGGTCAATACATAGGTTGCGTCGGCCGTCAGTGCTCCGGTGGACTGAGAGCCGCGGCTAGGCCTTGCGCCGGACCAAGAACCCGAGGCGCTACACGAAGTGGCATTGGTTGACGACCAGTTCAGGGTTGCGCTGCCACCGCTGGTAACGGAACTGGGCCCCACACTCAGACTGACCGTTGGTGTGGGTGCTTTGATGGAGACCGTGGCTGACTGCGCCGCGCTGCCGCCCGGTCCGGAACAGGTCAGTACGTAAGTTGCGCCGCTGCTAAGGGCGCCCGTTGACTGCGAGCCGCTCACCGGCTTGGCACCCGCCCAAGCACCTGAGCCCGTGCATGAGGTGGCGTTGAGGGCATTCCAGGTCAGCGTCGAACTGAGTCCGCTCGCGACGGTGCTGGGATTAGCGCTGAGACTCACCGTAGGCGCCGCTCCCTTGACAGAGACGGTCGCGGATTGCGTGGCGCTTCCGCCGGAACCGCTGCAGGTCAACGTGTAGGTCGCGCTGGAGGTGATTGCACCCGAAGATTGCGAGCCGGACAGCGGCTTGTTGCCAGACCAGGCACCCGAGGCCGCGCAGGCCGTGACGTTTGTAGAGGACCATGTCAGCGTCGAGGCACCGCCTGAATTGACAGTACTCGGAGCCGCACTCAGCGTGATCGACGGCGGCGACCCTGAAACCGTGACGGTGGCCGTTTGTGTTGCCGAGCCGCCGGCACCCGTGCAAGTCAATTCATATTCGGTCGTATTGGAAAGTGCACCCGTCGAAGCGGTGCCGCTCGTCGCCATCGTGCCTTGCCAGCCGCCGGAGGCGGTGCAGGTGGTGGCGTTTTCCGCACTCCAGCTGAGGCTGGATGTCCCGCCCGCGGCAACGGTCGTTGGCGTCGCGCCGAGCTTGACTACCGGGGCGCCCGTGACGGCGATCTCCACCGATTGTGTGGCCGACCCGCCCGTACCATCGCAAGTCAGTGTGAAATTTGTCGTTGCGGTTAGAGGGTCTGTGGTGGCAGTTCCACTGGTCGGCTGCGGACCGGTCCAACCGCCGGAAGCCATGCAGGTCTGTGCATCCTGGGCGTTCCACTGCAAAGTCGCCGCGGTGTGCATGGGGACGCTGGTTTTGTCCGCCACCAACGTCACTGCTGGTGTTCCGTTGCTAACGCCGCCGGCAGTGGTTTCCACTGTTTGTCCGTTTGACGAATAGCCGCACGCGGCCAGCGCAGAAAATGCGGCAATACCGACGGCCGACTGAAATAAGCGCCAAGCCTTGAATGGAAATTTTACGCGATCCCCGCCGAAGGCAGAGCCATAGCCCGCACGCAAACAAGACCGGGTTGTTAGGCCGCGATTGCGCTCGGCTAGATTCATTATGCGTCTCCCATGTACTTGCGGCGGCTGCCGCATAGCACTCGACGGCGTCGTCAAAAATGAGGACGGATAGTCGAACGATTATTTTGATCTGCCAATGTGTCGCAATTTGAGAACGTGTCGCTGATTTGCGGCACATGCATTTCAAATTGCTTACATCGAATTTTTTCTGAAGAGAAAAGGCCGCAACTTCCGGCGGCAGCACGTTGTCGCAGAAGAAAAAATGAAAGCATTCTCTTAAATGTCAGAAAACTCGCGGCACCAATTGGTGTAGGGCATAACCTGAACGACTGTGCAACTGTGCGGAGGGCGTAACCTAAGTTAAATAGCGGTAATGCGGGCTACGTCACAGAAGCACCAAAACGCCACGGTCAAACGGGCTGCGCGACTGTAGGATCTGACTCATAAGTACAGCGCTCGGAATTGAGAGCGGCATCTACGACATATAGGTAGGCGATCCGGCAGCAAAAATCGCTTACTGGAGACGTGTATGACGATCGAAAGCATTGAAAGCATTATTAAATTGGGGGTAGGGCAGGTCATTCTGAACCCAGCACCCATTCGCCCGGACTGGGTTCTCGAGGGCGATCCGATCACGCGCAATAAGATCCTGTCGAGCAGTGTCGACGGCACCGCGACCACGCTGATATGGGATTGCACCGCGGGTCGATTCAACTGGTTCTACGACGTCGATGAGACGATTTATGTCATCGAAGGTAGCGTTACCGTGAAGGATTTCGGCGGCTTGCCACGTCGCTTGCAGGCGGGGGATACGATTTTCTTTCCCGCCGGTGCGCGTGCCGAATGGCACGTGGAAGACTACATCCGAAAAATCGCGTTTTGCCGAGTACCGCTGCCGCGTACGGTCCGGGTCGCCAAGCGCGGCTATCAGTTCCTAAAGCGATTGGTGGGCAACGGTGGCGCCAAGGCCGCAGGGCCGGCGATGTTTCAAAATAGCTAGCAGTGTTCCTAATCGCGCGCCAGACGTGCCGAGACACGTCTGGCAGCGAATTAGCCCGTACGCGAACCTCAAGAGCGGGCACGGGTGCCGTGTGAGCGCTGCTTGTCCTGTCGGACATCCACAGACTCATGTATCAGATATCAGCCACATTTACCCGTGTGGCGGAATCGATGACGAAGTCTAAGGCGTAAAAGCTAGACAGATCCAGCCGCGCTACCAACATTTCAGACAGCGAAGATATTCCACGCGGACGTGCCCTATCTCCTCGAAATAAATCCACGCTGCACTCAGCTGGGGCACATTGAATGGCTGTCTGGCAGGGATCTTGAGCGCGGTCCTGCG
>DATHFW010000233.1:0-11067 GCA_035317945.1 Steroidobacteraceae bacterium
ACCTTCAGGGAAAAGGGCAGGCGGTCTACATTGAGCGACTTCAGCGCCGCGAGACTCAAGATGTCGTATTGTTGCGCGCCCACCTTGAGCGTCGTTCGCGATTTGAAGCTGTCCGTCATGACCCCTCCGCGGAAAAAAGAGAATTATAAGTGATTCCGGGCGCATCAGGCGCGAGCACGGAATTGAAACGCTGCGCAATGATGCCGCCGCCCAGGCAGCGCTCACCGCGATAAAACACCGCATACTGGCCCGGTGTGACGGCACGTGCCGGACGATTCAAGGTCACATGCCAGTGTTGAGCGCCGCTCCCGGCGATCGAGCAGTTCAAATCGCTTTGTCGATAGCGCGTCTTGACCATGCACTCGGCCGGGAAATCGGGTGCGTCGTGCGGATTGATCCAGTGCATCTGCTCCACATCGAAGGCATCCGACAAAAGCAAAGGATGACTTTGATCCTGGACGACGATGAGCGCGTTGCGCGCGGTGATTTTCTCCGCCACATACCAGGGTGCCGCGGCAGCGCCCGCGCGGCCGCCCACGCGCAGGCCGGAGCGCTGTCCCAAAGTCTATAGCGCAAGCCCGCGATATTCGCCGATGACGGTGCCCTCGGCGGTCTCGATCGGCCCGGGCTCGGTGCGTAAATGACGGCTCAAGAATTCTTGGAACGGCCGCTCGCCGATGAAACAGATGCCGGTGCTGTCCGGCTTGTCGAAGACCGGCAGGCCGGCCGCATGCGCCATCCGGCGCACCTGTGCCTTTTGCAGGCCGCCGATGGGAAAGAGGGTTTTCGAGAGTGCGGGAACTGCGACGCTGTGCAAAAAATAGCTCTGATCCTTCGCAGCATCGACTGCCTTGAGCAGTTCAGGGTAGGAGCCGGTGTGACGAATTTGCGCATAGTGGCCGGTGGCAATCCAAGCGGCGCCCAGCCGCTGCATGTAATCGAAGCAGACCCCGAATTTGATCTCGCGATTGCACAGGACATCGGGATTCGGCGTGCGGCCGGCCGCATATTCCCGCAGGAAGTGGCTGAATACGCGCTCGCGATACTGCTCGGCAAAACTCACCCGATGCAACGCAATGCCCAGGGCGTCGCAAACCCGTCGAGCGTCTTGGAAATCGGATGCGGTCGTGCAGTAGCCGTCATCGTCCTCCCAGTTGGACATGAACAGTCCCTGCACGGAATATCCAGCATCGCGCAGCAACAGAGCCGCGACGGCCGAGTCGACGCCGCCCGACATGCCGACGATGACGGTGCCGTCTGGAGGATTGGGGAGGGGCTTCTGCATCCGCCCATTATACGGGCAATGCGCGAAACCGAAGATTTACATCAGCATTTGCCGCATTTGCGATTCTTGCATGCTCGTCTGCCACACTTCATCGAAGAAGTTCAGGTAGCGGCGCACCACGGCCGGATCATTCATATCCGAAATGCCGTCCCAGCGATCGGCCTGCAACCGATACACCAGTGCCTTGTCATCCGCGATGATGAATGCCCCCGCGCTGGCCGGGTATTCCGGGCTCATGGCACGAAGATCGATGCAGCTCGTGAGCCGCCGCGCGAGCGCAAGAAAGCGGTTGTTATCAACCATGGCGCGTGACGGATCGGCCAGCAACACTCTGACTTTGGCATAGGAACGCGCCAACACGAGGCGTTTGATGGCCTCGAGGAAGGGCTCCTCGCCGTAGATCAAGGGTTCCAAATCCTGAGTAAAAATCGACAGCAAACGCTGCGCAGATTTAGCGACCTTGAGGCTGGCGTCGCGAACCTCAGGCATCGTGCTCAAAATGGTGCGGGTTCCCGATCCCATAGAAGCCTCGCCGCCGGGCGCAGGAACCTTGTCCCCCGCCAGTTTCGAGCGTTCTTCTGTGTTACCCGCCATAAGCTTTGACCCCGACCACACGTACTTTGAGCCTGATAGTACCGTTTGACCCGAGGATTCCCGTGCTAACTGCGTCACGTTTCGAACAACGTTGGGGCGTATCTTAAGCCCACGCCCAACGCTTGGACAGGCTACGTGCGACGGCCTCTGAGCGCCAAGTTCGGCGCCAAGCCGACATAACCCCCCGGCGTCAGCTGCGTGAGGCGTGCCTTGTCCTCGGACGGCAGGGCTAGGGAGGCGATGAATTCACGCATGGCGCGTTCGTCGACCGGACGGCCTCTCGAGAAGGACTTTAGCTTGTCATAGGCATCAGGGATTCCATGAATGCGCATTACGGTCTGCACCGCCTCAGCGAGTACCTCCCACGCGCGGTCCAAATCCTCGGCTACGCGTCCTTGATCGAGTTCGATTTTATCCAGGCCCGCCATCAGTGACTTGAAGCTTAAAACCGCGTGTCCAATGGCGACGCCCAAATTGCGCATGACGGTGGAATCGGTCAGATCGCGTTGCATGCGTGATATGGGCAGCTTGTCGGCGAAGTGGCTCAAGAGCGCATTGGCCAATCCCAGGTTGCCTTCGGCGTTCTCGAAGTCAATGGGATTGACCTTGTGCGGCATGGTCGAAGAACCGACTTCGCCGGCCACGGGCCGCTGCTTGAAGTAGCCCATCGAAATGTAACTCCACATATCGCGCGAAAAATCCAACAGCACCGTGTTCGCGCGCATGAGTGCATGACAGTATTCGGCAATCCAATCGTGGGGCTCGATCTGAGTGGTATAGGCATTCGACTTCAGTCCCAATGACTCGACGAATGCCGCACTGAATTGCGGCCAGTCGACGCGCGGCAAAGCTGCCACATGCGCATTGAAATTGCCGACCGCCCCGTTCATTTTCCCCAGGATCTCGACCCGTTCGAGACCGGCCCGCTGCGCCTCGAGCCTTGCCGCAACGTTGGCGAGTTCCTTGCCCACGGTAGTGGGCGTTGCGGTCTGGCCGTGGGTGCGCGCCAGCATGCTGACGCCGGCGTGACGAACCGCCAGCGCATCGATCTTGCCGCCCAAGTTCTCGAGCATGGGCAGCAGCAGCGTGGCGCGGGCCTTCTTCAGCATCAATGCATACGCGAGATTGTTGATGTCCTCGGAAGTGCATGCGAAATGCATCCATTCCAATTCGGCAGGACTTGCGCCGCGCGACTGCAGCTCGCCGCGCAACCAATACTCGACCGCCTTGACATCGTGATTGGTGCGCGACTCGATCTGCTTGATGGCGGGAACATCGGTTGCCTGCGGATCCTGCGACAACGAGGCGAGCAACGCGCGGGCGGAGAGCGGCAACTTCGATAGCGCCTGATCAGCGGGCCCCGTGCCAAGTGCGAGGAACCAGGCGCATTCCACTCGAACGCGCTCACGCATCAGTCCCGCCTCGCTGAATATATGGCGTACTTCGGCGAGTTTTCCGGCATACCGGCCGTCGAGGGGAGACAGAGCGTCAGTGAAAGGGGTGTGCATCTAAAGAGCCGGTAGCTTGAGTGGTAGAATATGCAGATTCTACCGTAAACAACCCGGAGTAAGTCGCGATGACAGCAACCACCCGCGTCGAGCGCGACAGCATGGGCCAGCTCGACGTGCCCGCCGATGCGCTGTGGGGCGCCCAGACGCAACGCGCCATACAGAACTTTCCGCCGACCGGGTTGCGAATGCCGCGCACTTTCATCCGGGCGCTGGCCCTCATCAAGCATGCCGCTGCGGGCGCGAACGCCGAACTCGGCGATCTGCCGCCGCTTGTTGCCAGCGCCATTCAGCAGGCTTCACTGCAGGTCGCCGCGGGCCATTGCGACGATCAGTTTCCGGTGGACGTGTTCCAAACCGGTTCCGGCACCAGCAGCAACATGAATGCCAACGAGGTCATTGCGACGCTTGCGACGCGAATCCTGGGCGCCGCCGTGCACCCTAACGATCAGGTCAACATGAGCCAGAGCAGCAACGATGTGGTGCCGACCGCCATCCATGTTTCGGCGGCCTTGGTGCTGAGTGAGAATCTGCTGCCGTCCCTGCAATCGCTTCAAGCAGTGTTGGCGGCGCGGAGTGCCGAGTTTGCCGATGTGGTCAAGACCGGGCGCACGCATTTGATGGATGCCATGCCGATCACGCTTGCGCAGGAGTTGAGCGCTTGGCTCGCACAAATCGCTGCGGCCGAATCGCGCTTGTCGTCCGTGAAACCCCGCCTGCACGCATTGGCGCAGGGGGGTACCGCTGTCGGCACCGGCATCAATGCGCGGCCGCAATTCGGCGCGGTGTTCGCGCGTCACCTGGCCGAGAGCACCAAGATTGCGTTCCGCCCCAGCGAGAACTATTTCGAGGCGCTGTCGAGCCAGGACACCGCCGTGGAACTGTCGGGCCAGCTCAAGGTGCTCAGCGTAAGCCTGATGAAGATTGCCAATGATTTGCGCTGGATGAACAGCGGTCCGTTGGCGGGATTGTCGGAAATAGCGCTTCCGGCGCTGCAGCCGGGCAGCAGCATCATGCCCGGCAAAGTAAATCCGGTCGTCGCCGAGTCCGTCACGATGATCGCCGCGCAAGTGATCGGCAACGATGCGACCATTACACTGGGCGGTCAATCGGGAAATTTTCAGCTGAACGTAATGCTCCCGGTGATCGCCTATAACCTGCTGCAGAGTTTGGAATTGCTGGGTATCGGCTGCCGCAACCTCGCGGATCACGCCCTCAAAGGATTCACCATAAATCGCGACCGCATGAACGACGCGCTCGCGCGCAATCCCATTCTGGTGACGGCATTGAATCCGCTGATCGGCTATGAAAAGGGCGCCGCAATTGCCAAAAAGGCCTACCGGGAGGGCCGGCCGATCTTGGATGTTGCCGCGGAAATGACCGACTTGAGCATCGATGAACTGCGCCGGCTGCTCGACCCCAAGTCCCTAACCGAAGGGGGCATCAAGGGCGCAGGCGCCTGATAGTTGACGATGGACTCGCTCTATACCAAAACGCATATTCGAGATGCGCTGGACCCGGCCCCCTCGACGCCCGAGGAAGACATGCATTGGCTGGCCAGCGCGTCGCCCGAAGTGGTGGCCAGCGTTCGCGCCACGCTGACGACGCGCCGCACGCCCGCCGCCGTGCTGGTGCCGCTGGTGGAGCGTCCGGCGGGCATGACGGTGCTGCTGACGCAGCGCGCGACCACGCTGAAAGATCACGCGGGACAGATTAGCTTCCCCGGCGGACGCATTGAACCCGAGGATGCCGACGCATGGCACGCGGCATTGCGCGAGGCGTACGAAGAAATCGGTCTGCAGCCCGAGTTGGTTGAATTCGCCGGCTATCTGCCGGATCACGTGGTGATATCAGGTTTTCGGGTGACGCCCGTGGTCGGTTTCGTCAAGCCGGAGTATGAGCTGCGGATAGCGCAGGCCGAAGTGCACGATGTTTTCGAAGTGCCGCTCGGTTTCATCCTGGATGCAGGCAATCATAAATCCCGGCAGCGCAAAATCGGCGAGTTGACCATCGACATACACGATATTCCATACGGCGAACGCAATATCTGGGGCGCAACTGCGGGCATGTTGATGACCTTGAGGCGCTTGTTGCAAACGCGCACGGCAAACACATGAGCTCGCGTGTCCTCGAATTGTTGGCGATCATGGCGCGCCTGCGCGCAGCCGACGGCTGCCCGTGGGATCGACAACAAACTTTCGCCAGCATCGCACCCTTTACCATCGAGGAGGCCTACGAGGTCGCCGATGCCATTGAGCGCGGCGACATGGCAGATCTGAAGGACGAATTGGGTGATCTGCTATTCCAAGTGGTATTTCATGCCCAGATCGCGCGCGAAGCAGGTCACTTTGATTTTGAGGCCGTGGCCGCAGCCATTTGCGACAAGCTCACCCGTCGACATCCGCATGTTTTCGGCGATCACGGTCCCTTGAGCATCGAGGAGCAGAGTGCAGCCTGGGAGGATATCAAGGCCGGCGAGCGCGATGGAGCGGATCCTTCGGCGCTGCAGGGCGTGCCGAATGCGTTGCCGGCGTTGATGCGCGCCGACAAGCTCAGTAAGCGCGCCGCGCGCGTCGGTTTTGATTTCGAGCACGCGGGCCAGTGTGCGGACAAAGTCGATGAAGAACTGGCCGAGGTTCGTGCCGCGTCGCGCGAGTCGAGCGGCGCCTCTCCGGAGATCTTCGAAGAAATCGGCGATCTGCTGTTCGCAGCCGCGAATCTGGCGCGCAAGCTCGATGTCGATGCGGAGGCCGCCTTGCGCGCCGCCAACGCAAAATTCGAGCGTCGATTTCGCGCCATGGAAGCCCTCGCCGCGGAGCGCGGCTGGGAATTCTCGGAGCTGAATCTGGCCGCACAGGAGAGCCTTTGGCAAGCCGTCAAGCGTGGCGAGTAAGCGTTGCAAGTAGGCGTTACGAGTGAACGATGACCGCTGACGGCGCTGCACGGCAAGCCGCGGCACGCGCAGCGGCGCCACTCGTATTCAAGCACGATCCCGACCTGCCCATTTCCGCACGGCGCGAGGCCATCATGCAGGCGCTGCGCGAGAACCAGGTGCTCATCGTCGCCGGCGACACCGGTTCGGGCAAGAGCACGCAGTTGCCGCAATACTGCCTCGAACTCGGCCGCGGCATGACGGGAATCATCGCGCATACCCAGCCGCGAAGGCTGGCAGCGCGGGCCCTGGCCGCGCGAATCGCTGAAGAATTGGGCCAATCGGTCGGCCGCAGCGTGGGATTTCGCGTTCGATTTGCGGACCAGGTGTCGGACGCGTCGCGCTTGGTACTCATGACGGACGGGCTGCTGCTGGCGGAACTGGCTTCCGACCCGTTGCTGCGCCGCTATGACACCATCATCGTGGACGAGGCGCACGAGCGCACACTCAACGTCGATTTACTCCTGGGCGTTCTCAAGCAATTGTTGCCGCGCCGCCCGGACTTGAAACTCATCGTGACCTCCGCGACGCTCGACGTGGAACGGGTATCGCAATTCCTGGGCGGCGCGCCGATTGTCACGGTCAGCGGGCGCAGCTATCCCATTGAAGTTCGCTATCGTCAATCGAACGAGGACCGGGAAGATCCTGATCTGCCGTTGGCAGTCCTCGATGCGTGCCAGGAAATTGCGACCGAGCCGGGAGACATCGGCAACGGCGACATTCTGGTGTTTCTGCCCGGCGAGCGTGAGATTCGCGACGTCGGCGAACTGCTGGAGCGCGAATTGCAGTCCCGCGTCGAGGTGTTGAGCCTGTACTCGCGCCTGTCTTGGGAGCAGCAGAGCAAGATATTTCAACGCGGAGCCCGCCGGCGAATCGTGCTGTCGACCAATTTGGCGGAAACCTCGATCACCGTGCCCGGCATTCGCGCCGTCATCGATTCAGGCCTGGCGCGCATCAGCCGCTACAGCGTGCGCAATCGCCTGCAGCGCCTGCCCATTGAGCCGGTTTCGCGCGCCAGCGCCGATCAGCGCAAGGGTCGCTGCGGCCGGCTCGCTCCCGGTCTGTGCATACGGCTGTACAGCCAGGAGGACTTCGAACAACGAGCGCCGTTCACGGAGCCGGAGGTGCTGCGCACGAATTTGGCGGCCCTGCTGCTGCGATTGGCCGCGGACGGATTGGGTGCGGCGGAGGACTTTCCGTTCATCGATCCGCCCGATTCACGCGCACTCAACGATGGCTATCGCTTGCTGCAAGAGCTGCAGGCACTGGACGAGGATCGGCGTATCACGCGCCGTGGCCGCGCCATGGCGCGCTTGCCGCTCGATCCGCGGCTTAGCCGAGCGCTGCTGGAGAGCAAGCGCTTCCATGCCGAAAGTGAGCTGCTGGCGATTGTGTCAGGCTTGAGCGTGCCCGACGTGCGCGTCGGCGAAGATCCACCGACGGGCGCGGTCTTCGAAGACAGCAAATCGGAATTTTCCGCGCTCGTGAAGCTCTGGCGCGCGTACCGCACGGCACGCGAAGGCACTCGGCGCGAATTGCGCCGCTGGTGCAAGGAGCGGCATCTGTCGGTACTGCGCCTGTCCGAGTGGGACGGCGTCTATTCCCAGGTGGTTGATCGGGCGCGCGAGATTGGCATCGTGGCGCAGCGCCAAGCGGCGAGCTACACCGGCGTGCATCGTTCCTTATTGGCTGGCTTCTGCACCATGGTGGGCACGCGCCGCGAGGACGGCGTCTATGACGGCACTCGCGGCGTGCATTTTCATATCTTTCCGGGTTCGCTGCTGGCGCGCCGGCGGCCTCGTTGGGTCATGGCCGCGAGCATCGTCGAAACCTCGCGGGTCTTTGCGCGTCGTGTGGCGGAGGTCGAGCCGATGTGGATCGAGGGTGCGGCATCGCATCTGATCAAGCGCGAGTATCTGGAACCGGATTGGGATGAGTCGCGCGAGGAAGTGGTTGCGCGCGAACGCAGCAGTTTTCTCGGTCTCACGTTAAGCGCCGGGCGACTCGTGAACTATGGACCGATTGCCCCGGAGGAGTCGCGCCTCATTTTCTCGCGCGAAGCGCTCGTGTATCAGCGGCTGCGCCGGCGACCCGATTGGTTGCTGGCGAACGACGCCGCCGTGCGCGATGCGCAGCAAATGGAGGAGCGTCTGCGCACGCGCGATCTGCTGCGGAGCGGCGAATCATTCGTCGAGTTCTATGATCATCACTTGCCGCGCCAGGTGTCGAGCGCCGCAACGCTGGAGCACTTCAGCAGGCACCTAAACCCCGAGCAGCGGCTCGCCCTGACCTTGACGCCCGCAGAGATTTTCGCGCGCCTGCCCGAAGCTGAAGAGTTGGCGCAATTCCCCGAGAACACCCGGGTGGAGTCTTTGTCGGTCGCAGTCGACTATCGTTTCGCGCCCGGCGAGAGTCAGGATGGCGCCAACCTCAAGGTGCCGCTGTTGGCGCTGCCGATGCTGACGCGCGCGACGGTCGATGCGGCCATTCCGGGCTTGGCGGCGCCGCGCATCGAGGCGCTGTTGCGCTCACTACCCAAAGAAGCGCGCCGCAGTTTGATTCCGATCGCGGAAACCGTAGCGGCATTTCTCGCGAGTGCGACCGGTGCCGATGCCGGACACTTGAAGAAGTGGTTGAAGGAACAGCGCGGGGTTCCCGATGCGCTGATCCGATTTGATTTTACGGCGGTACCGCCGCATCTGACGGTGCAACTGACGGTGACGCAGGATGGCCGCGAAATTGCGCGAGGCTCCGCACTTGCGGAATTGCGCCGCCGCTGTGCGGCTGCCGGGCGCGGCGAACTCGAGCGCCGCGCCCGGCAGATTTATGGGCCTGTCGGGCCCTGGCATCGATTTGCAGTGGATGAATTGCCTGACAGCGCGACATTGATCCTGGAACAGGGTGCTCTGCAGGTGTATCCCACGCTGATACAGCGGGGATCGTCGCTGCAGGTTCAATACGAATGGTCGCCCGAGGTAGCACAGCACGCATGGCAGGAGGGCGCGGAGCGCTTGGCGCGGACCATGCTCGAGCGACACGCGCGCGATTTGAGCAAGTCCATTACCGGTTCAGTGCCATTGCTGCTGAGCGCGAGCCCTTATATCAACAGCGACGATCTCACCGATATGCTGCTGCAACTCGCATTTCGCGGCGCGTGTTTCGGCGAGTCCGACGCACCCCGCACACGCACGGCGTATGAGCTTGCCGTCGACCGCGGGCGCGAGCGCTTATACGCGAGTCTCGAGGAGGCGAGCGCCGTGACATCGCGGTGGCTCGCCGAGGCCGCGAGCGTACGGCAATCTTTGGACGATCCTCGCATTCGGCTTTTGTCGGATGCCGCCGAAGAAACCCGCCAACATCTGCGCCGGCTGTTGGATCATCGGGTGATAAAAAACATGTCGCCGGAATGGCTGCGCCAACTGCCGCGGTATTTAAAAGCCGAGCAGCGCCGATGGCAGCGCAATGCGGTGCGCGGCGGGGAGCCCCCGAACATTGCACGAGAAGTTCACCAATGGTCGGCGCGTTACCAGGACTTGGAAAAACAGCTCGGCGCGGAATTGCGCTGGTCGCCCAAGATTGATGAATTGCGTTTTTGGATCGAGGAGTACCGCGTTTCTCTGTATGCGCAGGAACTGAAAACTTTGGCGCCGATATCGGCGGCACGCCTGGAACAGCGAGCCGCCGTCATCGAAGCCTGGCTGGGCCGGTAGCAGCTGTGCGGGCTCCTAGACGTCGAAGCGAATCCCTTGCGCGAGGGCCATCTGTCCGCTCCAGTTGATGGTGTTGGTCTGACGGCGCATGTATGTCTTCCAGGAGTCAGATCCGGCTTCGCGGCCACCGCCCGTATCCTTCTCGCCGCCGAACGCGCCGCCGATCTCGGCTCCCGACGTGCCCAGGTTGACGTTTGCGATGCCGCAATCGCTGCCATCCGCGGATAAAAAGCGCTCCGCTGCCTGCAAGCTGTCCGAGAAAATGGCCGAAGAAAGTCCGTAGGCCACCGAGTTCTGCAGCGCCAGCGCTTCATCGAGCGTGTCATAGCTCATCAAGTACAAAATGGGTGCAAAAGTTTCCGTGCGCACGACGGCCATCCCGGCGTTGGCTCGAATGACGGTGGGCTCCACAAAGTTGCCGGGGCGCTTCAGTACTTTTCCGCCGCACAACAGCTTTCCGCCCTCGGCCTGAGCGGCTGAAATCGCGGCGGAATAGCGTGCCACGGCGCCGCCGTCGATCAAGGGTCCCATGAGCGTGTCGGCATCGAGCGGATCGCCGATGCGCACTTGGGCGTAGGCGGCAATCAGACGCCGTTCGAGTTCCTCGGCGCGCGAGCGATGAACCAGGACTCGCCGGGTGGTGGTGCAGCGTTGACCGGCGGTTCCCACCGCGCCGAATACGATCGCGGGCACCGCCAGGTCCAAGTTGGCAACTTCATCGACGATCAGGGCGTTGTTGCCGCCGAGCTCGAGCAGGCTTTTTCCCAGGCGCTCGGCGACGCGCACGCCGATTTGTCTGCCGATGTGCGTCGAGCCGGTGAAGGAGATCAGCGCCACGCGTTTGTCATCGACAAATCGGCCGGCGAGTTCCGTACCTGCGTCGATGAAGATTTGGAAAACAGCGGGGAACCCATGACGCTCCAGCACTCGATTGCAAATGTGTTGCACCGCCAGCGCGCACAGCGAGGTCTTGGGCGACGGCTTCCAAACGGTCGCATTGCCGGCAATGGCCGCCAAGAATGCATTCCATGCCCATAC
>DATHFW010000234.1:0-2408 GCA_035317945.1 Steroidobacteraceae bacterium
CCGGCTCCGCGAGAAATCGATTGCGCTCACGGGATTCCTGCAACAGTTGATCGAAACCCGGCTCGTGGGGCTGGTGGAAATTCTTACCCCGGATACGGCCGCGCAGCGCGGCTGCCAACTCAGCCTGCGGATCGCGCGCCCGGCCGCCGAGGCCAAGCGCTGCCATGACCTGCTCGCCGCGGCCGGCGTGGTCGGCGACTGGCGGGAGCCGGATGTGCTGCGGCTGGCACCGGCCCCGCTCTACAACTCGTACAGCGATGTGCTCGCCGCCGCCGAGGCCTTGTCGAACGCCGTGCGCCGGTGAACGCGGATCGGCCGGTGATTCGTATCTGCGGTGCGGGCCCCACCGGCGCGCTGCTCGCCATCCTTCTGCAGCGCCGCGGTCACGGGGTGGAATTGTACGAAAGCCGGACCGACCCGAGAGCGGCGCCTGCCGAGGCCGGGCGATCCATCAATCTGGCGTTGGCGGATCGCGGCATTCATGCCTTGCGATTGGCGGGAGTGTTCCAGGATGTGGAAAAAGCCCTGCTACCCATGCGCGGGCGGCTCATTCACGACGCATCGGGAAACACGTCGCTGCAGCCCTACGGGCAGAGGCCGAGCGAGCTGATCTACTCGGTCTCGCGGCATCGCCTCAACCAAGCCCTGCTCGACGTTGCGGCGCGGCAGCCCGGCGTGACCATTCATTTCGAACACCGATTCGAGGCGGCCGATTTCGATACCGGAGTTGCACTCATACGCGATCTGCGCCGCGACCAGGTGATCCGAGTGCCCATGCAGCCCATGCTGGCGGCCGACGGCGCCGGTTCATCGATGCGCCGGAGCATGAGCGTGCAGCGCTTGATCGATGCCCGGGAAACCGACCTGGAGCATGGCTACAAGGAGTTATCCATTCCTGCAGCCGCGGACGGCAGCCATCCCATGGCGGCCGATGCCCTGCACATTTGGCCTCGCGGCCAATTCATGCTGATCGCGCTGCCGAACCAGGATGGCGGTTTTACCGCCACGCTTTTCCTGGCCAAGCACGGCGCGATCAGCTTCGAGGCTCTGACCGAGAGAGCCGCGATCGAGCGATTCTTTTCGGATCACTTCCCGGATGCTTGGGGCTTGATGCCCGATTGCGTTGCGGAATTCCAAAGCCATCCCATAGGATTTCTGGGCACCGTATCGGCCGGACCCTGGGCTCACCGGGACATGGCGGCATTGATCGGAGATGCGGCGCACGCCATTGTGCCGTTTCACGGCCAGGGCATGAATTGCTGCTTCGAGGATTGCGTGGAGTTCGATGCCTGCGTAAGCCGCAATTCTTCCTGGGAGCGCGTATTCGCCGAATTCGACGCCCTGCGCAAGCCCAATACCGATGCCATCGCCGCGATGGCGCTCGACAATTATCTGGAGATGCGCGAACGCGTCGCCGATCCAAAGTTTCAGCTGCAGCAGGCGCTGGCGCTGGAACTCGAACGGCGCTTCCCGCAGCGCTTCATCCCGCGTTACTCCATGGTCATGTTCCACCACGAGATTCCGTATCGCACCGCGCTCGAACGCGGCAAGGTGCAGGCGCAGCTGCTCGCGGAGTTGACCGCGGGCGCGGCCGCGAATCTTGACGACATTGACTTGGAGCGTGCGGAGCGTGAAATCCGCGCCAGGCTCGCGCCCATCAATTGACGTTGCCGGGCCCGGTGCGCTCGAGCGTGATGAAGCTGTAGGCGTACGTATTCTTGGCGTCCGCTTCATGGCGCTCGCGTGACGAAGCGTCCCACTCCGTGCCGCGCCAACCGGCAAACATCGTGTCGCCGCCTTCGATTTGGGCATGCACCAGCGTCAAATGGATGCGGCTGGCGAGGGGCAGGCATTGCCGGTAGATTTCCGCGCCGCCGATGACCATCAAGGCCGGCTGCCCGTTCGCAGCGCCGCGCGCAGCGTCCAGCGTCGTCACGACGGTGCAGTCGCTCGGAGAAAAATCCGCCGACCGGCTCAGCACGATATTCATACGGCCCGGCAGGGCCTTGCCGATGGACTCGTAGGTCTTGCGGCCCATCAGCACCGGCTTGCCCAGGGTGAGTGATTTGAAATGCCGCAAGTCCGCCGGCAGATGCCACGGTAATTGATTGCCGCGGCCGATGACATTATTTTCGGCCACGGCGACCACCAACTCGAGAGCGGCCGCGCCCGCGGGCTGCCCGCCATTCGCGGCGATATTCATGGCGAATTTATACGCGCAACGTGAGCGGCCCGCCAGCCGGCGTGCGAGCCGCCAACCGGCGCGCGGCCCGCCGACCGCCCCTACTGTCGAGCGGTCAATCTCGCTGGAACGCCGTCCCAAGCAACGGGCGACAACGCGATGACGGCACCGCGCCAACCGGTCGAACAGCTCGCGCGCGCAATCGGCGCGCCGCTCATGCTGTTGG
>DATHFW010000235.1:0-2001 GCA_035317945.1 Steroidobacteraceae bacterium
CGCGCAATTGGCCTTGGCGCTCAATCTCAACTGGCTGGCGATCTTGTTGTATGCCGACGCCTTCGTCAGTCCCAGCGGCACCGGCAGTACCTATACGGCCACCACGGCGCGCATGATTTACGCCATGGAGCGCAGCGGTACGGTCCCTGCGGTATTCGGCCGCGTGCATCCACGCTACGGTATCCCACGCCCCGCGATGTGGTTCAACCTGGCCGTGTCTTTCATCTTCCTGTTCTTTTTTCGCGGCTGGGGCAAGCTGGCGGCGGTGATTTCCGTGGCAACCATCATCACGTATCTGGTGGTCCCGATCAGCGTCATCGTGCTGCGCCGTACCGCGCCGGACCTGCATCGTCCCTTGCGCGTTCCGGGACTGCCATTGCTGGCGCCGATCGCCTTTGTGCTGGCCACACTGATGCTGTTCTGGGCGCGCTGGCCTCATACGGGCGAAATCATGCTGCTGCTGATTCTGCCGCTGCCGGTGTATTTGTATTATCAAGCCAAGGGCAATTGGAGCGACTTCGGACGGCAACTGCGCGCTTCGTGGTGGCTGTTGGCCTATCTCATTACCATCACGGTTCTATCGTGGGCCGGCAGCAAGGAATTTGAAGGACACGATTATATTCACTACGGCTGGGACCAGCTGTGTGTGGCATTGGCCTCGCTTGCCTTTTATTTCTGGGGAGTGCGCAGCGGCTGGCGTACGCCGGACGTCATCGCCGTGGAGAAGGACGCCGCGGAAAGGGCTGCGGTAAAATACTAGCTCTCGGCTCTAGACCTCGAGCATCTCGGCTTGCTTTTGGTCCGTGCGCAGATAGATCGAGCGCTTCGGCCGCGCCATCACCCGCCTGACCATGGCCGCGAAATTGCTCGCGCATGTTTCGATCCAGTCCCAAATAATGAAAAAAATAATAACCCTGGAAGATGCCGTGATGCTGCAGCAGCCACCAGTTCTCGTCGGAGACGAAGGGCTTCAATACAGTGGCGGCGAGTTCGGCATGATTGGTTGATGCGAGAATGTCGCCCATGTCATGCAGCAAGGCGCACACGACGTATTCCTCGTCCATTCGATCGCGATAGGCAAGCGTGGCGGCTTGCAGCGAGTGCTCCAATCGATCCACCAAAAAGCCGCCGCAATCACCTTTCAGCATTTGCAAGTGAGCAAGAACCCGGTCGGCCAGTTCGCCATTGAACGCCATCGCCGCGGTCGCGATTTTCTGCCAATCCGCCTGGGTGCCTTGCGTCATCGCCGTGAAAGTGGCGCGATCCATCTCACTATGTTCCGACATGGTATTTCCTTGCGATGCGGCCTTGAGACGCTGGATTATATCAGCGGCGGCCTGCGGCGCTGGTTAGGTAGACGGCGAATGTCCCCAGCCAGTGGCCGCCCTCGTAGTGCTCCCCGGTGACCGCCGGCAGCGCTGCCTCCCGATGCTGCGCAGCCGCGGCGAGAAGTGCCGTGACCCGGCGATCGCCTGCAGGCAGTCCGTGCGCAATTCCCTCGAGCATCCAGCCGCGGCTCAAGTTAAGGCCGTCGATATGGGCGAGCTTGGGATCCGAGCGATCGGTCACCACCCCGGGCTGCAGCCAACTGCCGCCGCCATTTCGCGGAATCTCGGGAAGAAATCCCGACAACCATGCGCCGAACGCCTGCGGTTCCAACACTCTGCGCATGAAATCCGCCTCGGCGAGGCAGGGCGAGAGAAAATCCTCGCCCGATGGTTCGTAGTTCAGCGGACAGCTGCGATCCTTGAGGTAAAATCTCTGCGCCGCATCTTTGAGCAGCGTGCGCATCTCTGCATCGCCGGCGACGCCGGCCCAGTCCCATATCAATCCAAAGGAAAAAGCGGTTTGATCGTGTTCGCCGATGCGGATGGGATAGTGCAATTTGGACAGCCAACTCTTGATGCGCGCGGCCGCTTCCGTTTCCAGCGGCTGCAAGGTGTTCGACCATTGTTTCGCTTCGGGGTCGTTCCACTCGCGCAGCTCCGCCGACAGCTGCAA
>DATHFW010000236.1:0-9334 GCA_035317945.1 Steroidobacteraceae bacterium
TGTTCATGTTAAATCCCTCTAGAAAGAACGAATTCTCGATATGAGACGGAATAACTCAAGCGTCGGTTCCGTGGTATCAGGCACCTGGTTGATCGATCGAAGCGTGGAATAGGGGTTAAGGATCGGACCTATAAAGGACGCCGTTTTGTGATCCCCCGGGGCGTGAACTGTCAATTGGGCTGCCGCTCTTTACGCCGGGCCGAGAAAAGGCGAACCTTGTCCCTTCATGGCAGCAGCAAAAGCAAAATCTAAATCTAAATCCAAAACAGCCCGCACGCGCAAACCCAGCAAGCCTAAGCGAACCCGCGGACGGTTGGCGCCGGGTGCGAATGCACGAGGGTTGGATGCCGCGCAAGTGGCCATCCCCATGGATAGCGCTGAAATCGCGGACGTGGTGGCGCTGGTGCGCAGCGCCGGCGGCGCAACCATCGGTGCTTATCGCGACCCCTTGGGTGGGCGGCCCTTGGTGCTGGCATCTTTGCCGCTCAGCGCAGTTCAACCGACGCCGTTTCAGCGCGATCTGTCGCCCACCCACGCCAAGCGTTTGGCGCTCAAAATCGACGAGGCGGCGGTTTTTCTCGATCCGTTGATCGTCGTGCGCGGTGAAGACGGACGTCTGTGGACGCCGAACGGGCGCCATCGTTTGGCCGCCGGGAAAGTCCTGGGCCTAAAACAGATCACGGCACTGATCGCGCCGGATGAGACCCTGGCCTATCGCATTCTCGCCCTCAACACCGAAAAAGCGCACAACTTGCGTGATCGCAGTCTCGAAGTGATCCGCATGGCGCGCAGTCTCGCGAAACGGCACGGCACTTCGAAGGAGGCACAGTACATCGCGGAGTTTGAATCCGCCGAACTGGTGACATTGGGTATCGTGTATGAAAAATCGTCGCGTTTTGCCGGCGGCGCCTACAGTTCATTTTTAAAGAAGGTCGACCGGTTCAGCGAACGCACCTTGGCCGCGAGCTTGCGCGAACGAGAAGGCTATGCATCGCGCCTGCTCGAGATCGACGCGCGGGCAAAGAAAATCATCGAGACGCTGCAAAAGCGCGGCTTCAAGTCGCCCTACCTGCGCAGCTACGTGGTGGCGCGCATCAATCCGGTGCGCTTTCACAAATCCAAGAAGGGCGACACGAAACCGCCGATGCCGCTGGCTCAAGCGCTGACGCGCATGGCGGCGGCAGCCAAGAATTTCAAGGTCGAATCGGTGTCCAGCGCAGAATTGGCGTGGGTCGCAGTGGGCGCCGGAGCCCAGGAATGATCGGAGCGAGTACATGATTGAGCGGCAGATCGAAATCCGAACCAAAGACGGCCAGATGAACACGTTCATTTGTCATCCCGAACGCTTAGGGCCTCATCCCGCGGTGATATTTCTCATGGACGCTCCCGGTATTCGCGAGGAACTGCGGGATATGGCGCGCCGTTTGGGCACCGTGGGCTACTACGTGATGCTGCCGAATCTTTATTACCGCTCCGGCGTCGAAGATCTCGGTCCCTTCGTCGGCGAGGCACATGCTGCCACGCGCGAGAAGTTTATGCAGCTCATGGGCACGATCAACATACCGATGGTAATGCGGGACATCGAAGCGCTGATTGCCTTCGCTGCTGAGGACCGCGCCGCGTCGAGCACTTCGATGGGATGCGTCGGCTACTGCATGAGCGGCCAATACGCCGTCAATGCAGCTGTGCGCTACCCCGAGCGGGTTCGCGCGGCGGCCTCAATCTATGGGGTGAGGTTGGTGACCGACAAGCCCGACAGCCCACACCTCGCGCCGCAGTACACCAAGGCTCGACTGTACTTTGGCTGCGCCGAAACCGATCAGCATGCACCTCGCGAGATGATCGATGCGTTGCGAACCGAACTTGAGGCGAAGAGAGCAAACGCCGAAGTCGAGATCTATCCGGGCACGCAGCACGGATTCGCCTTTCCGCAGCGCCCTGTGTTCAACAAGCCGGCGGCAGAACGGCATTGGGAGCGGCTCTTTACATTGTTTGGCGGCACACTGGTGTGAAGCGCGGCCGTTAAGGGCATCGTTAGGGGTCTGGGCGGCGGCTGAGATAAGTGTCGTCCCTATGCCATTATCCGACACAGATCACGTTGTACCGAGTCAGTAAGGGGGAAGCTGCCCGAACGCGACAAGGAATCTCCTAGATCGCCTCAACCTGCCGGATCGAAGCCAATCAAATGCAAAAATCAACGACAGCGGCTATTTCCCGTGGCGCTCCCGCCCCGTAGCTCGAGTTTGCCGGCATGATTCCCGATCAGGCGCGATCGCAGACGAGCGATGCCGCGGACGATACCACCCAGATTTTGAAATTGGATCTCCCCGAGGCGCCGACGGTGTTGATCGTCGATGACGATGAGCTGGTGCTGGCGCGATTACAAGATTTGGTGACGGCCGCAGGCTACGAGGTACGCACAGCGGCTACCGGTTTAGAAGCGCTGGCGTTGCTGAAACAGTCCGCCGCATCGATCGTCATAACTGATCTCAATATGCCGGACATGAACGGTTTCGAGCTGTGCCGTCGCATACGCGACCACGTTTGGCCCGGATACGTCTACGTGGTCCTGCTCACGGTTAGAGACGAGGAGGAGGATATTCTTGCCGGACTCGACGCGGGGGCCGATGATTATATGAGCAAGCGCACCTCTGCGGCGCAATTTACGGCACGCTTACGCACCGCGAGGCGAGTCCTTTCCCTCGAGTATTCGCTGAAAAGCGCCTTGGAAAAGAAACACAGGATAGCGATGTCCGATGCGTTGACGGGCGCCTACAACCGGCGCTATTTCACGCGGCACTTCAGCCGCGAAATAAAACGCGCTCAGCGCTTCGGCGGCAAGGTCTCACTGCTGCTGCTCGATGTCGATCATTTCAAACAGGTCAATGATACCTACGGGCACGGGGGCGGAGATATTGTGCTCAAGCGGCTGACCAGGGAAATATCCAAATACCTGCGGCGCGACACCGAGTGGTGCGCGCGTATCGGCGGAGAAGAGTTTGCGCTGGTGCTGCAGGGTACGACGCTCGCGGATGCCTTCCGGCGTGCTGAGAGAGTGCGCCGGGCGATTGCAAATATGTCCATCGAGACTCCAAAAGGCGTTGTTCAGATCACAGTCAGCATCGGAATCAGCGGATTGGAGGAATTCACGAATAGGAATTCGGCAACGGAGCAATCGCTGATGGAACGTGCCGATATCAATCTTTACGCGAGCAAGGCAAGCGGCCGCAACTGTGTCACCTTGTCGAATTCCAACAAAGCTCACATTGAACCCCTGGAGCCGACGCAGACAGGTTCGGTGGAAGACAAATTCCTTGAGCGCACGAGGACCGACGTTATTCGTCTACGGGAGATGATTGAGCGCTCACGCCAGGGTGGCCGATCGGTGCTCAAAGAACTCGAGCACCTCGCTCACTCAATTCACGGTGCCGGCGCGATGTGCGATTTTCTTCAAATCAGCGAGGCCGGCGGGGTAATCGAGCGGCTGGTGAAGGCAGCCATGCCCGGCATGACGATTCCTGATGCGACGACCGAACCCGCCCTGATGCAGCAACTGTATGATTGCACCGAGCGCCTTGCGTGCGAGCTTGAGGCGGCGCGCAGTCTGCGCCGAGCAACGCCGGCATGTTCCAGCGGCGAGGGTTGAGGCTCAGTTGAATCCTACTTCCTGGCGAGTGCTGTTGGTCGATGACGATGATATTGTCAGGGAGGCACTCATGAGCCTCCTCAAGCGGTCAGGATACGACGTCGCCTGTGCAGCCTCGGGCGAGGAAGCGTTGCGCATGCTGGGTGCGCGCACGCTGGGTGCCGCGCGTTATCAGGTCTTGCTGACGGATTGGCAAATGCCCAATATGGACGGACTCGAACTCTGCCGTAAAGTACGTCTCGAGCACAAGAAGGGAGATGTTTACTTGATTATGCTGACCATGCGCACTCAAGAGCACGACCAGCTACTAGGTCTAGCCGCCGGGGCTGATGACTATATCTCCAAAGGGGCTCCGGCCGCCGCAATTCTGCAGCGCCTCGATGCGGCACGGCGCGAACAAACCGGGCACGGTCAAAAGGCGATATCCAGCGCCACCCACTTTTCGTTGAGTGGCGATTTGTCGTGACGCCGAGGCTGGCTGCAACCACCATTCTGGTGCGCGCGCGGGGAACTCAACCCGAAATACTGTTGCTGAAGCGCGGCGAGCATGCGCGCTTCATGCCCAACGCGTATGTGTTTGCCGGCGGCGCGCTCGATCCGGCCGATGAGAGCGCCGATGCCCACGAACTGTGCCCGGGATTGAGTGATCGACGCGCCAGCGAACGCTTGCAGTTGCCGTCGAACGGCCTGCGGTTTTTCATCGCCGCGGTGCGTGAGGTATTTGAGGAATGCGGTTTGCTCCTGGCATACGGCTCGCACGGCGAGCTGGTCGATCTGACCGCGTGGGATGAATCGCGATTGCAAGAGGTCAGACTGCAACTGTCTGCGGGCCAGTTGAGCTTAGCGGCGCTTTGCAAGGCACAGGGCTGGCGCCTGGCTGTCGATAAACTTGCGTTTTTCAGTCACTGGATTACGCCGCCGGGCAGGCTTCGCTTCGACACGAGATTCTTTCTCTCGCTTGCGCCTCCCAAGCAGCAGGCGTTTCTTGCCGGGAACGAAATGTCCGAGCTGGTGTGGCGTACGGCGGCCGACGCGCTCGCCGAGCACGCGAGCAAGCGATTGCTGCTGATGTATCCCACGCGTGCGATCCTGAAGGAGATCGCAGAATTTCGCGATATCGACGCGTTGTTTGAATTCGCGAGCCGGCCGCGCGAGATCAAGGCGATCACGCCGGTGCTGCCGCCCGGGGTTGAGACGGGCTAGACTTTTGGCGCGCCCGCTTGAGCCGCGTAAATCTTGCGTACGGCATCCATGGTATCGGCCTCGTCCGCGCGCTTGTCATCCCGGTAGCGCTTCACCCGGGCGAGCCGCAACGCCAATCCGCCCGGATAGCGGATACTGGCTTGTAGGTCGCTGAAGGCGATTTCCACGACCAATTCCGGCCGGATGTACACGGTGCCCTGATCCCGCCTCACCTCGCGTGCCAGAAACTCCTGGGTCTGCCAGGCGAGCATGGTGTCGGTGAGCCCCTTGAAGGTCTTGCCGAGCATGGTGTATTCGCCCGTGGCAGGATCGAGTGCGCCGAGGTGTAAATTGGAGAGCTTGCCGGTGCGCCGGCCGTAGCCCCACTCGGCGGCGAGCACCACCAGATCGAGGGTGTGAATCCGCTTGATCTTGAGCCAGCTTGCGCCGCGATTGCCGGCCTCATACGGCGCATCCAGCGCCTTGGCCATGACGCCTTCATGACCGGCCGCGATGGCCGCATCATAGAAGTCCCGGGCTTCAAGTTCGGATGAGGTGACCAGCCGGGGCACCAACAGCGCTGCCGGAACCGCTTTGGCCAGGGCCTCGAAGCGCTCCTGGGTAGGGCGGCTCGCGATGCTCTCATCGCCCACCTTCAGGCAGTCGAAGAAGAACGCTTGGATGGGCAGTGCCGTGCGCGACGCCTCGACATTGAGCTTGCGCCCAAATCGTTTCATCGTCACCTGAAAGGGATGCGGTCTTCCCACTGAATCGAAAGCAATCGCCTCGCCGTCGAGCACCAGAGTGCGCTCCGGAAAGGTACGCGCGAGCTCGACGATCTCCGGGATGGCAGCGGAGATCTCGTTCAAACTGCGCGTGTAGATCCGCACCTCATCACCCAATTTATGCACCTGAATTCTCGCGCCGTCCATTTTCCACTCGAACGCCGCGTCGCCATGAATTTCCTGCAGCGCCTCGCCGACGTCGGCTGCCGTCTGCGCCAGCATGGGCGACACCGGCGAGAACAGTTCGAGTTGGAATGCGCCAAGGGCCGCGGTTCCAGCGGTTCCCCCGCGCATGGCTGCCTGCGCAACCTCCCCTAAGTTGGCATACATGGCCGCGCGGCGCACTTCCGGCACCGGCAGTTCTGCCGCAGCTGCGATGGCATCGATCATGATTCCAGCCAGCGCGCCTTGGCGCAGCTCGCCGATCAGAAGCCGCAGCAAAAATTGCTGCTCGTCGGCGGTGGCGCGCGAGAATAATTCTTTGAGCACCTCCGCGCGGCGCGCCGCGGATCCGCCGCCGCGTATGGCAGCGAGTTCGCTGAGCCGCTGGTCGACTGCAGCGATGAGCAGCGTTTCCGATTCTGCCGCCGGTGCCGAGGAGGCGGCGCGCACCGCCGAATAACCCACGCCAATTTTCCCCTGCGGGATCTCGCCGGACAAATAATGCACACCGGTATCGATTTCCCCGGGCGCCAGGGCGCGCAGCAAAGAGGACAGTTCTCGCACCTTGATCTTGCGCGCCGCGGTGGCTCCGACCCGCTGCGATGCGCGAACCAGTTCGGCGAGCAGGGTCACGCGCGAGTGACCGCGCCGGTCCACTCCGACAGTGCGCTCAGCAGCCGTTCGTTGGTTTGAGCGGCGGTACACGTGCTGCGCGCCGGTACGTGAAAGGAGTGATCCGCGTCCGGCAGCACACACAACGTGGCCAGGGCTCCCAACCGCGCGATGAGCGGATTCAGCAGTGAAGCCTGCGCGAATTCATCGCGTGCGCCCTGCAAAAACAGCATCGGGATCTTCACTTTGGAAAGATGCTCAGCCCGCTGATCGGAAGGTTCCTTGGGCGGATGCAGCGGAAATCCCAAGAAGGCCAGGCCACGAACTTGGGGGAGCGGATTCGCCGCCTGCGCCTGCGAGGTCATGCGTCCGCCAAAGGACTTGCCGCCTGCAATCAGCGGTAGGCTGGGAAGCAGCTCGTGGGCCACAGCCACTGCGGCACGGACCGTGGCGTGACAAACCGCGGGCGGATCGGGTCTTCGGCTGCGCTTTTCCATGTACGGAAATTGGTACCGCAGCGTCGCGATTTGACGTGCCGCAAGATCGCTCGCCAGCGTCGACATGAAGGGATGCAGCATGCCCGCGCCGGCGCCGTGCGCCACGACGAAACAGGCTTTCGACTGCGGCGGACACATCAAGATTCCCGAGACGCGCGTGGTGTCGCCGACGTCGATGTGCAAGGACTGAAGGTCGACGATAGTCATGGCTACAGCAGCGGCAACCCGCCCGTAATGGCGTCCACCTTGCTCGCGTGGTCGGGCCCAACGGCGACCGCCGTGTTGGTGGGTACGCCGCCGAATTCGGTGACACCGGAATCCAAGATGAGCGAAGTCAACACGCCGGCGGCGAGAGATTTCTCATGGATCGCGAGAAGTTCGGCTTCTGAGTTCACAGACACGCAAATCTTGGTAAATCTGCCGAAAAGCCAGGGCTCGATGCGTTCGTCCAAGGGAATCATCAGCCGATTGCCTTGGCGGGTAGCCAATTTCAAGATGGCGGCCATCGATGCGTGCGCGCCCTGGGCGACCATTTTGCCTTTGCGCATATTCAGGTCTTTGCGCAAGACGATGACTTGCTTATGCGCAGTACATTCTTTCATCGTGTCCTAGCCGCGCGTAGCGCGCTTGATGGCGTCGGTCAGCGCGCGCGCGCCGGCGGCGTAATCCTTCCACGGTTTGGATTTGCCCAGCCGTTGCGGCGCGGTCCTTAACGTGAAGGACTTAGGGTCCAGACCTTTTTTGAGATCCTTCCACTCCAACGGCATCGACACGGTGGCGCCTTCGCGGGCCCGCGGCGAGAGCACGGCCACCGCCGTCGCGGTGCGATCGTTGCGCAGATAGTCCAAGAAGATCCGGCCCGAACGCTTGGCTTTGGACATGTTGTCGAGATATCGGGTGGGGCTGTCTTGCGACATCTGCGCGCAAATCAGATGTGCAAAATTCTTGGCGATGGCCCAGGCGACCGCCTTCTTGCCTTCGAGCAACGGCGTGACGACGTGCAGGCCCTTGCCCCCGGTGGTCTTGCAGAAACATACCAGACCGACTTTCTCCAGCCGCTCACGGATGTCATTGGCGGCGGCGATAACGGCATCGAATTTCACGTCCGGCGCCGGATCCAAATCAAAAACCAAACGGCCGGCCGACTCAGGATCGTCGGGCGCGCAATTCCAGGGATGCAGTTCCAGCGCGGCAAATTGCGCCACGGCGCCCAGCGCTTCGATGCGGTCAATCTGCACGTACGCCGCCTTGTCGCCGCGCACCTTGACGAAGTCGAACAGGTCCGACATGCCGGCCATGGCGTGGCGCTGAAAAAACTGCTGAGCGCCGATGCCGTTGGGCGCGCGCACCAGCGAGCAGGGACGGCCGGCGAGGTGCGGCAACATCCACTCTCCCACCTGCTCATAGTAGTGCGCGAGGTCGAGTTTGCTGACCGGCTTGCCGTCGCCGCCATCAGGCCACAGCGCCTTGTCGGGATGGGAGATCGTCACACCGAATACCGACGCAGGACCTGCGGCTTTAGGCGCCGACTTGACCTTGGCCGACACGCGGGGAGTTGTCGCGCGCGCGCGCTTCACAGGGGTCGCGCCGGCCGCAGGCGCCGGTGCCGCTGATTCCGCCACGACATCTTCAGCATCTTTGTCCTCCCGCAGGCCCTTGAAGGAAGCTTGCCTAATCATGCCCGATCCGGTCCAGCCCTCGAACTCGATTTCCGCGAGCAACGAAGGTTTGAGCCAGCGGACATTCTTTTCCTTGGGAGGCGCGTTCGCGCCGCTGAAGGGGCTCGTCTCGCGCGTCAGTTGCTGCAGTTTGGGCAGCAGCGTTTTTACCGCCTCGCGGCCGAAGCCGGTGCCGATGCGGCCAACGTACTCCAAGCGGCCGTCACGGTTGACGCCGGCGAGCAGCGATCGCAGCGTACCTTCCTCTGTCGTCCAGCCGCCGAGCACGACTTCTTGTCCCGCGCGGCATTTGGCTTTGACCCAGCTGTAGCCGCGGCCGGAGAAGTAGGGCGCGCTGAGTTGTTTCGAGATGATGCCTTCGAGGCCCATTTTGCAGGCGGAGGCCAGCACGGCCTCGGCGTTCGACTGCAGGTGCGCAACGTAGCGAATGCGGCTGTTCGGGCCTTGCCCGCTCAACAGCTTTTCGAGCCGGGCCTTGCGCTTAGCGAGCGGCAGCGTGCGCAAATCCTCTTTGGCCTCGAACAGCAGGTCAAAGGCGTAGCAGACCAGCTCGTCGGTCTTCTCCTCGGAGAGCGCGGCCTGCAGTGCGGCGAACTTCGGCAGTTGACGCTCATCCAGCGCGACGATTTCGCCGTCGATGATGCAGTCGGGCAACCCGGCGGCGTCCTTGGCGATGGCCGCGAATCGGTCGGTCCAATCAAGACCCTTGCGCGTACGGATGACCGCGCGGCGCTTTTCAATCCTGATCTGCGCTCGATAGCCGTCGAATTT
>DATHFW010000237.1:0-26887 GCA_035317945.1 Steroidobacteraceae bacterium
GAGCAGGCGCACGGACATGAGCGTGTCGCGCCCAAAATAGGTATTGAAGCGCCAGGAGCCCGCGAGAAATTTCTCTTTGTAGCTCAAGAAAGCCAGTGCATTGCGAGCGGCAACATCTGCCTGCGCTCGATCATTGAGCAATTGTTTGCCGCCAAGCGGAGTCAAGGGAGTCTCACCGCAGAGGGCGGTGATCTTCAATCCGATCTTGCCGTCGCTCCCTGAGGTGAAATGCCCGTCACGCAGCGCGCCGTGCGTAATTTGAACGCTCAGGCGGTAGCCGGCCGCACCGTCGAGGCGATCGCGGGCCCACGTGACGGTCGAGCCCTGAATCGTCGCGGTTGTTGCGACTTCGGCGGGAAAAGTGCCGAGGGCTTGATAGTCGCGCAATACACGAACGCTCGACAAGACGGCCTGTTTGATGTTCAGGTCCGTCGCTCCGTTTACGCTGGCTTCGGCGCTCATGCCGTATAGCCGGCGTCCCCGCTCATCCTTGTCGATGAGCGGCTGCGGCCGCCCGATCAATGCCCAGTTCACCGGCGCCGTGCCGTGCGAAAACCACAGACCGACGCCGCTGTTGCCGGCAGGAAAAGCGATCAAGATGCGCGGATCCAGCCCGGAGCGCAGCAGCAGATGAGCGGCGACCGGACCCTCGCGCAAAAAGCTGTTGAGATTGGGACCTTCGCTAACGTCGAACGCCAGGCGCTCCGCGGAACCATTATTGCCCGCCGCGGGCAGCGATGCGGCTGCCAGCAGCACACCGAAAATCATCAACACATGGTGCCGGATGGTCTGCAAGGTCAGGGTACTTCCTGGAAGAAAATCAAATCGGAGGATAATGGCAAAGCCAGGTTGACGTCGATGCCTACCTGCATGAGTGATTCACCGGATGCGGTGCGATTGTTGGCCGGATGGTCCTGGAACTCGAGTCGATAGCGGCCGCCGCGATTGAGGCCCAACAAGCGATAGCGATGCGTGGGCTGCTCCGCGCTGCCCCGGAACGCATACAGCACTCCGCGCTTAAGCTTGGCCGAATAGTATTCGATGCCGTCCCAATGCACGCCGTCGGGGCGCTGTGCGACATGGTACAAATCAGCCTCGCGGATCAGCGGACGCAGCATTGCCTTATAGAGTGCAAACTCCCGCTGCGCGGCCGCGCGCTGCGGTTCCGACCACAGGCTGGTGTCGAGCATCAGCGAAAACCAGCCCAGCATGCCGCTGCGCAACCCGTAGAGAAAGTTCTCGATGCGGGGTGCCGGGAATTTTTCCACATAGCTTTCCAGCATCGCCGGGGGCAAAACATAGCTGGCATCGTAGAACGCGCGCCGGTTGGAGAGCGGATCGTACGTGTCGGTGATGGAAAAATAGTCGCCGTGCGCAGCACTGCCAAAATCCACCATGCGACCGCCGTCGTTGCACACCTCCAGCAGCAATTTCGGATGACGGGCACGCAGCCGCTCGTAGATGTCGTAGTAGGCGCGGGTGGCGTGATAGCTGACATCAGCGGAATTGGAACCCTCCACCCACAGGTATCCCGAATCTTCATAGATCTTGAGGCCGGCGGGTTCCGGCGGCGCGGCCGGATGACTGCTTCGGGAGCTGCCCTGCGCCACCAAGTAGCCGTCATGTTCCAGCATGTCGAGATGATAGTCGGTGACGATGCGTTCGAGTTCCTGCGCCGCCCATGCCTTGGCGGCGGGGACGCCCAGATCAATGGTAATGCCTTTGAAGGGTTCGCTGTGCTGCCAGTCGGACGGCGGGTCGGCGATCAGCCAGTCGCGCACGACAGGATCGCTCACATTGAGCGCGCCGGGCGCCCGCGACGTGCCGGCCTGCGTCCAGTCGATCCACAAGCCAAACTTCAATCCATGACGGTGAGCGTCGTCGGCGACGCTGGCGATGCCGTGCGGGAATTTTTTAGGATCGGCCTGCCAGTCGCCCACGGCGCGAAACCAACCCGCATCCAGGTGAAACATCTCCAGCCCGAGCCGCGCCGATTCCGTGATCATGCGATGCGCCAGCGTTTCATCGACCGCCATGCCGCTGCCCCAGCTGTTGTTGACCATCAGGGGGTAAGACGGGTCGCGCAGCGTTTGTGGATTATTGAGTGCGCCGCGGACCCAGCGACGAAGAATATTGCCGGCGCCATCAGGCCCGCCGGCGAAGGCGCCAATGAATATCGTCGGCGTCTCGAAAGTGTCGCCAGGGAGCAGGCGAGTGCGGTAAGGCCCGGACGCGGGATTGAGGCCTGCCTCACCGCGCACGGATGCGCCGCTGCGCTCCATGGTGATGCGGGTGAGTCCGCTGAATTCGATGCCCACATACCAGCCGCGCCGCTCGCCGCCGCTCTCATCGACCAGCAAGTAGGGAATCATCTCTCGCGGCCTATTGGCCACCGGGCGAGCGTAGGTGCTGGATGTGCCCTGCCAGGCATCGCCGTCGTGCAATACGTCCAGATGAGAGCCTGCGGAGGAGGGAATGTCGGCGCCTTTTTCCACCCAGAAGCGTTCCAGCGAAGTGTTGGGATCGGCCTCCCAGTCAAAACGAAAGCTGGGTTGCAGCGGCAACCACACTGATTCGTCGCTCATGTTTTGAATTGATATGGTGTGCTCGAGCGGGCCGGCAGCACGGGCGCGCCAACGCCACACGGCTTTGAGCCGCGGCGAGTCGGCGAGGTATACCAATTGAATCTGGCGATGCTCGAAGCGGCTGGCGGTGCTATCCAGGCGCCATACCACCGGTTGCGTCCTACCGTTGGCTTCGATCTGCTCGGGCAGTGCTTCTTCCGCTCGATTTTTCCATACCGTCGCGCCGCGCAATGTCAACGTGGCGAGCCGCGGAGCATGCTCGCCCGCTTCGACGGCAATTGCCGTATCGGCGCTCCCCAACACACCTCGAAGAGTGCGTGAGTCCTCAGCGCGTACAGCGCTCATCGCGCCGCAGCCGACACCGATCGCTATCCCGCAACTCAGGAGGTGGCATGCGAACTGCCGGCTGAGGAAGCTTTGCATTGGACGCTTGCGAGATCAGACTGATATTGGCGGATGATCATGGCACATTTCGCTCGATTGTTGGGGAGATCGAAATTCAAAGGGCTGCTGCGAAACGCGCATAGCGATGGACATCAGCGGAACAGCCGCGGAACAAAATCGTTGAGGCTTCGGCGCCATGTCTGCCACTCGTGCGCCGTTCCGGCCGACTCAAAGTACACGACGTGCACGCCGGCGTCCTTTAAGGACCGAACGGCTGCAGAGATGCCGGTGCGAAACAGTTCGGGCTCGGCTGTCCCGGCGCCGAGCCACAAGAGTTTGACGCGGCTGTTGAACTCCGAAGGGTTCGAGAAGGCCCCGTCGTAGGCTGTTTTGGTATTGAACGGGGAGGGCTGCGGGCTGGCCAATGTCCGATTGGAGTGCAGATCCGGATAAATCGGGCCGCTGAGCGAGCCAATATAGGCGAATAAATCCAGATGATGGAGGGCGATAAAAAGAGTCTGCATACCGCCCATCGACAATCCCGCCATCGCTCGATGTTCTCGGTCCGGGATGGTGCGGTAGGAAGCATCGATCGTCGGTATGAGATCACGCACGACCAGGTCCTCAAATTCGCTGAAGGCAGCTTTGACCTCGACAACGGGAGTGCTCGCTCCAAGTTTCAATTGCGGGGCCGCGACGTGCTCGGCATAACCGCGCTCCATGACGACGATCATGGGCTTTGCCTTACCTGCGGCGATGAGATTGTCGAGAATGAGCTGGGCCTTGCCTTGGCGTGTCCAACCGGTTTCGTCTTCACCCGATCCGTGCTGCAGGATGAGCACCGGGTAGCGGCCTTTCAGGTCTTTATCGTAGGCGGGCGGCGTGTACACCATCGCGCGCCGCCACCCTCCGGTGCTCTTTGAAAAGTAGCGCTTTTCGCGCACCTCGCCGTGCGGAACATCGCTGATGGCATAGTAGCCCGCACCACGTTCCGGGACCTCTATCCCGCTGGTCTCTTTGCCGTAACCGAAGTAAGTCTCGCTGGAAGGATCGTTGACCGCGACGCCGTCGAGCACGAACCAGTAATAGTGAAATCCCGGAACGGCGGGAGGAATCGTCAAACTCCACGTGCCGTCGGCACCTTTCGTCATCGGAAACGGACCCGGACCGAGTCCATCGCCACCCGCGACTTGAACGCTGTGGGCGTCCGGAGCTTTGAGCGTAAACGTGATGCCGCGCTCTGAGATGGCCGGAGTCGGCGCGCCGTACACATTCGATTCGGCCGGCGAGGATTGCTCCGCAGCTGTTGCCCGTTCACCGTGGATGACGAGCAAGGCCAGCGCGATACCGAGGATGATATGTTTCATTCCGTACTCCCTAGACATGGTTAGCGCCGCGCCTTCGCGAACGTGTCGAAAGCCACCGCTGCTACGATGATCAACCCGATCACCACCTGCTGCCAATAGGACGACACGTGCATGATGACCAGCCCGTTGGTGAGAACGCCGATGAGCAGCGCGCCGATGATGGTGCCGCCGACACCACCACGCCCGCCCGACAGGCTGGCGCCGCCGATGACCACGGAGGCGATGACCCGAAGTTCGTAGCCCGAACCGGCAGTCGCTTCTGCGGCGCCCAGGCGCGCAGATTGCAGGAATCCGGCGAGCCCGGACAGCACGCCGACGATCACATAGACGCTGGTCACGATGGCGGCGACATTGAGGCCGTTGAGCCGCGCGGCCTCCGGATTCCCGCCCACCGCATAGACATGGCGGCCGTAGCGGGTGTAGCGCTGCACGATGTAGCCGGCACCGGCGATCAAGGCGAAGAGCGCAACAGGAATCGGAACATGCAGAATCGTGCCGGTGCCCCACCAACGATAAGCTGCATCGAATCCCGAGATCGGCGCGCCGTCATGCAAAATGAGTGTGGCGCCGCGCCAGATGGTCATGCCGCCCAGCGTGACGATGAACGGCGGAATGCGCAGCCAGGTGACGGCCTTTCCTTGCAAGTATCCGGCAGACGCCCCCACCAGGACTGCCGAACTCAGCGCGACGATCCAACTGAAGGAGACGTCGGCGCCGAACAGCCCTGCGACGGTCGCACCCGCCATGCCGGCAAATGCCAGCAGCGAGCCCACCGCCAGATCAACACCGGCGGTCAAGATCACGAAGGTCATGCCGACGGCGATGATGCCGTAGATCGAGCCCTCCGTGAGAATATTGGTGAGGTTTCGCAGCGAGATGAAGCGCTGGTTCTGGGAAGTGAAAAACACAATCAGCAGTACTAGAAACAGCGTCGTTCCGTATCGCCGCAGCCAGGCGATGACATCGCCGCGCATAGCGGCCTTACCCATGGGAAGGCCGGGCGATTGCCATGAGATCCATGAGGGCGGCTTCATTCGCGTCTGCGGCCGATACGACGCCGGTAACCCTGCCTTCTCGAAAGACTACGATGCGATCGCAGAGTGCCATCAGTTCCGGCAATTCCGACGAGATGACGATGACCGCGGTACTGCGTGCGGCCATTTCGCAGAGAAGCTGGTGAACCTCCGCCTTGGCGCCGACATCGATGCCCCGAGTCGGCTCATCGACAATCAGGACTTTGGGGTTCAGTGCCATGCAGCGCGCCAGCAAAACCTTCTGTTGATTGCCGCCGGAAAGTGTGCCGATCGCCACGTGTGCATCGGCCATCTTGATGCCAAGCGCCAGGCGGTAGTGCTCGACCATCTCGCTCTCGCGCCGCTCGTTGACGAACACTCGCCAGAGTGCGAGCCGCTTGAGACTGGGCAGGGTCAGATTTCGCGACACCGATTGCTCCAGGAAGCAGCCCTGCTGCTTGCGGTCTTCCGGCACCAGCGCCAAACCCGCTTCGATGGCCTGTGCCGGGTGCTGCAGCGGCGCCAGCTCGCGTCCGTTCAAATAAAGTACGCCGCGAGCGCACCGATCCGCGCCGAAAAGAATCCGCGCCAGCTCGGTGCGGCCCGCGCCGACGAGTCCGGCAAATCCCAGCACTTCCCCGGCCCGAACGTCCAGCGACACATCGTGAAGCGGGGTCGCATGTCTTCCGGCAGGGTCGCGATCCGTGCCAATGCCGCTGACGGACATCACGGTGTTGCCGGGCGCGCCATGCGGACGCTTCACGAATTCGACGTCGCGTCCGACCATGAAACGAACAAAATCTTTCACGTCAGCGTTGCTTACCGCGCCGCGCGTCACGTAGCGGCCATCGCGCAATACGGTGAAGCTGTCGCAAATCTGTTTGACCTCTTGCAGCCGATGCGTGACGTAGATCAAGCTGACGCCGCGCGCCCTTAACTTGCGGATGACGTCATGCAGCACATCGACCTCGCGGCTGCTGAGCGCGGCGGTGGGTTCGTCCATGATGATGAGCTTTGCGCTCTGCGTCATGGCGCGCGCAATTTCAATCATCTGCTGCTGCGCAACGCTCAGCCAGCGGACCTCCAGTTCGGGATCGACTTGCAGGCCGAGACTCAAAAGCGTGGCACGCGCGTTACAGCGCATGCGCTTCCAGTCAATCACGCCATGACGCGTGGGTTCACGGCCGAGGTATAGATTCTCGGCGACCGACATGAACGGCAGTAGATTGAACTCCTGGTAGATCGTCACCAATCCCAGCCGTTGGCGCGCGAGCGGTGTGTCGGCGGGATCGAGGATGAGCCCATCGAGCAGGCACTCCCCAAGGTCCGCGGCTTGCGCGCCGGAAAGAATTTTCAGAAGCGTTGATTTACCTGCGCCGTTCTCGCCGAGCAGGGCGTGAACTTCGCCGCGCTGAACGATGAATTGAACTCCTTCCAGGGCCTTGACGCCCGGGAATTGCTTGTGGACGTTGCGAACCTCGAGAACGGGAGCGGGCATGCTCAATGAACTTCGCTGAAGCGCTCTGCCTCGGCGATATTGGCCTGGGTGATCAGGACCGGCGTGATGCTGGCGCCGGGAATCGGCGTGTGCGCGCGGATTTTTGCCACCAACTGTTGCAGCGCCGCGCGGGCCTGACGGGCAGGCGACTGCTCGACCGTCGCCGCCAACTGTCCGTCGCGCACCCGCGCCAGCGCCTCGGGTGTGGCATTGAATCCGAGCACCTTGACGCCCGAAATGCCGCTGGTGCGTAAGGCTTCGAGCGCGCCCAAGGCCATATCGTCGTCCTCGCACAGAACGACCTCGGGGACTTGCTTCCCCAGAGAAGTCAGTATGTTCTGCGTGACGGTCAGCCCCTGTTCGCGCTGCCAGTTCGCCGACTGCTCCGCGACGACTTTGTACTGTGGGCCCGCTGACTTGAATGCGGCTTGAATCCCCTGCGTGCGGTCGATTGCGGAGCTCGATCCTGGCTGTCCCGAGATCAGCACGATGTGCGCGCCGTTCGGGAAATGCTCGATGACCCATTGCGCCATGATGCGTCCGCCGCCGAGATTGTCGGCGCCGACGTGCGGCACGCTGATGCTGGTATTGTCCACGCGGCGATCAAGCGTCACGATCGGAATTGCGGCCTTGAGCACGCTCTCGACCGCCGGCGCCAGTGCGTTCACGTTGGTCGGCGCAAGGATGATGCCGCCGGCACCACTTGCCATGGCGGCTTCGACATCGGCGGTTTGTTTGGCGGAATTCGACTGCCCATCCACCACGGACATCTCCACGTCGAGTTTTCCGGCTTCACTTTCCAGCTCACGCCGCACGGCAATGAAGAAAGGCTCGGATAGGTTGTGCAAGCTCGCGACGATGAGTGGTTTGTCATGAGCCGATTTAGACGAGCAACCGGCAACTGCGGCCAGGCACAGCATCAGGGCCGCGCAGATCAAATGGCCTCGCTTTATGAGTCTGTTCATGTTGACGCTTCGCGTTTAGGTTTGCGCAGCATCCACTCGTGCGCGGGGTCATTGTGGATGACCCAGGCGCGACTTGGTCCGGCCATCACGTTCAAGTAATAAAGATCATAGCCATGCGCCGCGCCGACCGGGTGATAACCGCGCGGCACCAGCACGACGTCGCCGTCGTGCACGCAAAGGGTCTCGTCGAGATCGCGAGCATCCGTATACACGCGTTGGAACGCAAAGCCCTGCGACGGATTCATTCGATGGTAGTAGGTTTCCTCCAACGCGGTTTCTCCGCCCGGCGTCGCGGTGTCGTGTTTGTGCGGAGGATAGCTCGACCAGTGACCCCCGGGCGTGATGACCTCGACCAGGATCAGGCTGTCTGCGCTTTGCTCTTCCGGAAGCACGTTGCGGACATGGCGCGTGTTGGTCCCCGTGCCTCGCACGACCTTGGGCATGTCGCTCGGGCCGATCGCGCGCGGCGAGCGGCCCGGCTCCCCGGGCGCGGAGCAGACGGCCAGTTCGACCGCGTCGCGCGCGGTTACCGCGAACTGCATGCCGGCCGGCGCATATACCGCACCGGGCGCGGCGTCATCGAACACGCTCGAGCGACCGCCGATGCGCTCGAAGCGATGCGTCCCGATGCTGATGTCGGCCGTGCCTTTGAGAACCAGCAGACAGGTCTCGCGGCCCTTATCGCCGCCGCTTGCGTGCTGCCCAGGGGACAGGTGATGCACCCGAAATCCGACCCGCTGCCAGCCGGCGCTCTTAGGCGTGATCTCGAGCACGCACCCGCGTGCATCGGGTACATGAGGTCGTACTAGAAGATTGGGCATCGCTACTCCGCCGTTCTCAATCCCGCTGCCAGCGCTTCGCGCCGCAGCGTTTTCAACCCGAGTTCCCCGTAACGCCGCGGGTCGGCGCTGGCGGGGTCCTGCTCCGCTTCGACGATGATCCATCCGCTGTAGCGGATCGCGGCGAGCGCCTGCATCACCTGCTTGAAGTCCAAGTCACCATCCCCCGGTACCGTGAACATGCCATCCAGCACCCCGTGCAGGAAGCTGCCGCCGGCGGTCTTGATGTTGCGAAACACTTGGCCGCGAACGTCCTTGCAGTGTACGTGCGCCACGCGTTGTGGGTGCTCGCGGATCAGGGCTATAGGGTCCACGCCCGCCAGTGCCGCGTGCCCCGTATCGACGGTCATCCCCACCGAGGGCCCGGTGGATCCAAGAAACCGTTCGATATCCTCGCCGGATTCAACCACCGTACCAAGATGGTGGTGATACGCGAAGCGCAGACCCTGGGCGGCCACATAGTCGGCGACCTCGGTCAGTTTTGCGCCGAAGGGGCCCCAGCCTGAGCGATCCAAGCGCGGGGTCGCGGACAGCGGACGGGCGCGATCACCGTGAATCGCATTGCTGGTCTCGGCGTGGATGAACACGCGGCAATTGAGCGCCTTCAGCAGGTTAAGGTGTGATTGCAGGGCGGCAATTTCTTCGCGAGCCGAACGGGTCAACAGGCTGGCGCTGTACCAACCACCTACCAGGACCAGTTGGAATCGGGCGAGCAGGGCGGTCAATACTTCAGGTTCGCGCGGAAATTTTCCGCCGAGTTCGATGCCGGTAAAGCCTATGTCGCGTGCCTCGGCGAACACGCGCTCGAGCGGCGTGTCGCCGCCGAGCTCAGGCATGTCGTCGTTGATCCAGGCGATGGGGCTTACGCCGATGCGAATACTCACGTCAGTCTCCGGTTCGTTTCTTGATCTGATCGACATACGCCGCTCGTGCGGCCCGCACTTCGGCGCGCACCGAGACTTCGGGGATGGCGACGTCCCACCAAGCACCTCCCGCTTCGGTCGTCGTCGCTGGGTCGGTTTCGATCACGATGACGTGGGTGCGATCGGAGCGCTGCGCTCGTTTGAGGGCCTGTTCGAGCTCCGCGATGGTGGAGACTTTTTCAGCGATCGCTCCCAGGCTGGCCGCATGCGCCGCGAAGTCGATTTCCGCCGGAGCCTTGAAGTGCGAGTCCGCCCACAGATTATTAAAGGCCGCACCGCCCGAGGCTCTTTGCAAGCGATTGATGCAGGCGAAGCCCCGATTGTCGAGCACGGTCACGATCAGCTTCTGCGCCAACATCACCGATGTCGCGAGTTCGGAATTCAACATCAAGTAACTGCCGTCTCCGAGCATCACATGGACATCGCGGTGAGGTTCCGCCATCTTCACGCCCAGTCCGCCCGCAATCTCATATCCCATGCAGGAGTAGCCGTATTCGACGTGATAGTCGCCGGTCCGGCGCGAGCGCCACAGCTTGTGAAGCTCACCGGGCAAACCACCGGCAGCGCACACCACCACGGAATCTTCGCCCGCGCTTCGCCACACCGCGCCGATGACCTGGGCGTCGGATGGCAGCGCCGTTTCAGGCGCCCGCGTGGCCTTTTCCCAAGCGGTATTCCACGCGGCGACAGCGGAGGACATGGTTCGAGCACCGAGCGGCGCCCGCCAGCCCGAGAGGCGCTCGCTCAAGGCTTGAAGCACTGCACCGGCATCGCCGACCACGGGAACTGCGCCCTGTTTCGCGGCATCGTAAGCCGCGACATTGACCTGCACCAGCCGGTGACCCGGCGCGCTAAACAGTGCGCGCGACCCGGTGGTGAAATCCTGGAGGCGCGTGCCGATGCCCACCTCCAGATCGGCGGCGGCGGCAGCGGCGTTGGCCGCGCTCGATCCCGTCACGCCGATGCTGCCGAGGTTGCAGGGATGATTCCACTTGAGCGCGCCTTTCCCGGCTTGAGTTTCAGCTACGGCCAAGCCGGTCGCCTCAGCGAATGCGGCGAGCGCCGCCTCCGCGCCGCTGTAGAGGACGCCGCCTCCGCAGATCAGCAAGGGGAACTGGGCGGCCTTCAGCAAACCGACCAGTTCGTCGACTTCACGAGGATCAGGCGGCTGCGCCCGAATGTTCCATATACGTTTGCGGAAAAACGCTTCCGGGAAATCGAACGCCTCGGTCTGTACGTCCTGACAGAAGGCGAGGGTTGCCGGTCCACAGGACGCCGGGTCCAGCAGCGTCGCCATGGCGCGCGGCAGGGCGGCGAGCAGCTGTTCGGGCCTGGTGATTCGATCGAAATAGCGGGACACCGGACGGAAGCAGTCGTTGGCCGAAACCGTACCGTCGGTAAAATCTTCTGTCTGCTGCAGCACCGGATCGGGCGTGCGCGAGGCAAAAACATCGCCGGGCAGGAACAGCACGGGCAGGCGGTTCACATAGGCCAGCGCAGCCGCTGTGACCATGTTGGTGGCGCCGGGTCCGATTGAACTGGTGCAAATCATGGCGCGCCGACGCCGCATCTGTTTCGCAAAGGCGATGGCGGCGTGCGCCATGCCCTGCTCGCTGTGCGCGCGATAGGTGGGCAGCACGTCGCGAACGGCGTGCAGGGCTTCACCCAATCCCGCGACGTTGCCGTGGCCGAAGATGGCCCACACTCCGGTGAAATACCGGCTCTCACCGGCGGGATCTGCCACGTACTGGCTTGCCAGGTAGCGAACGGCGGCCTGGGCCGCGGTGAGTCTGACGGTATTCATGCCATGGCGTCCGCACGTGCTTGCCGCCATGCGCTCACGAGCGCGGCCAGATTCACCGCCATTCGTTTTACGGCTGAGTCGTCGCCGATCACGCCGCGAAACCAGTCGCTCGCGATCTCCTCGAAGATCGTGCGCCCCACGGCGAATCCCTTGACGATTCCGCACGGGGCTGCGGCGGCGAACGATGCGACGAGCTCGTTTGGCGGCGCCGATAAACCCAGCAACACAACGCCGCGGCAGTAAGGATCACCTCGTGCAATCGCGCTTTCAATGTTTCTCCAAGTCGCCGAGTTCGAGCTCGGCTCGAGTTTCCACCAGTCCGGGCGCACGCCGATGTCGTAGATGCATGAAATCGCGCGAGCGACTGTCTGTGCATCGGAGGGCAGGCTGCCGGGAACGATGATTTCCACGAGCAACTCATGCCGGGTCTTGCGGCAGGCATCAAAGAGACGCTTGAGCTGCCGGTCCTGACGGCTGCGAAGATCGGCCTCATCATCGGGGTGGTAGAACACCAAGCATTTGACGACATGATTCAAAGGCCAGGTGAGGAGCTCGGTGGCGACGTCCGCTGAGCTTTCGAACTCGAGCGGACGCGATTTGGGCAGCTCGATGGGGCGGCCTACCCAATACGGATGAATGGCCGACAATGCCAGCGCCTCGAAGCCGTAGCGCCCGTCGAGCAGCACGCCAAATCGAGCGTCCCCCTGCGCCACGGAATCCAGGGCGCGCAGCCCCAGCACCTTGAACGTCGAGATTTGTTCTTTGCCGGCGCCGGCTGCGGCGGCGAGATCCTCGAATTGGCTGCGGTGATCGAGGGCAAGCACCATCAAGTCATCATAGGCCCGTGCGCGCGTGGTGGCCCAGTGTACATGCTCGAGCTGCGAATCCTCGCGCAGGCGAAACTTGGGCTCGCGCGCCGCGAAAAATATTTCCAGTTCCGGCCAGGTCGGCATTGCGGGCGCGCAGCCATGCCGTGAGACGACGATGGCTCCGCAGGCGTTGCCGAGGCGGCAGCATTCCTCGATCGGTTGGTTCCGCAGCCAGCCTCGCAGATACCCGCCCATGAAGGCATCACCCGCGCCGAGCACGTTGTACACCTCGACGGGAAAGCCCGGAACGACGATGCCTTCTTCGATGTCATCCGGTACGCGATCCGGAAACGCCACGCATCCCTGTTCGCCGCGCTTGCACACCAGGGTTGCGGAAGTGAGCGCTCGTATGTTCTTCAAGGCGGCGACCGTTTCGGGAGCACCGCCCAGGATGCGGATTTCCTCTTCTGTCCCGACGATGAGATCACACAGCGGCAACACGCTCTGCAGCCGTTGCGTCACGGCTTCGTTTGCCACGAAGCGATCTTCGCCGAGATCCTTGGGCGCGAGCCCCCACAGCACCGGCCGATAATCAACATCGAACACGACCTTGCCTCCGGCAGCCTTGGCGTGTCTCGCCGCGCCCACACTGGCCGCAAATACGCCCGGCGTTGAGAGGTGCGTGCCGTTGATGAGTACGGCACGCGCCGACTCGAGCCACGTGCCGTCAAGATCCTGCTCGCACAGCGCCATATCGGCGCAGTTCTCGCGGTAGAAAATGAGCGGGAAGGTCGCGCGGTCGCGGATACCCAGTACCACCAAGGCAGTCAGCCGCTGCGTATCGGCCAGAACGCCGCGAACGTCGATACCTTCCCGGACGAGTTGTTCGCGGATGAAGCGCCCCATGTGATCGGCGCCGACGCGCGTGAGCAGACCGGTGTTGAGTCCCAGTCGAGCGGCAGCCACGGCCGTGTTTGTCGGGCTTCCGCCGACATACTTGGCAAATGAGCCCATATCTTCCAGCCTGCCGCCGATCTGCTCGCCGTACAGATCGACGCTCGAGCGTCCGACCGCGATCAAATCCAAAGCCGCGCCTGTTCCAGCCACTATGTCCCTCCCTGTCAGACTATAATCTTTATTCGAGCGTCGATCTCGATCACCTGCGGAGCGTTGAATGTTTAATGTCGCGTTGTTCGGTGCCGGCCGCATCGGCCAGATTCATGCCAGAAACGCGGCCGCAGGTTCTGACCTCAACCTGAAATACATTGTGGATCCTAACCAAGGAGCAGCTGCGGCGCTGGCCAAATTAACAGGCGCGACGGTGGTCGATGCCGACGCAGCATTCGGCGATGGGGCAATTTCCGGCGTCATTGTCGCGAGCGCGACGAACGCGCATCTCGATCAGGTGTTGCGGGCCCAAGCTGCGGGCAAGACGATTTTTTGTGAGAAGCCGTTGGATCTGGAGTTCAAGCGCGCACGCGGTGCGGCCGCGCAGCTTCAGAAAGCCACGCTGCTGATGGGTTTCAACCGCCGCTTCGATCCGCACTTCCAGGCCTTGAAAACGCGCCTCGATGCGGGCGCGATCGGACGTCTGGAATCTCTGAGCATCGTGAGCCATGACCCCGCGCCGCCGCCCATCGAGTACATTGAGGTTTCGGGGGGACTGTTCAAGGACATGGCCATTCATGACTTCGACACGGCGCGTTGGCTCTTGAATGAAGACCCTGAGGAAGTGTTCAGCAGCGCGAGCTGTCTGATTGATCCTGCCATCGCCGGCGCCGGCGACGTGGACACGGCGAAAACGGTTCTGCGAACCGCGACGGGGAGACTGTGCGTCATCAGCAACAGCCGTCGCTCAGGCTACGGCTATGATCAAAGGATCGAAGCCTACGGCGCGTCGGGCGCGCTACGCGCCGACAACGTCTTGGAAAGCACGGTTGCAACGTGGGGGGAACGCGGCTGCGCGGGCGATGCGCTACAGAATTTCTTTCTTGATCGGTACGCAGAGGCCTATCGGCGGGAGATGGCGCACTTTGCCGCGATCCTGCGCGGTGAAAGTTCACCTGCCGTCGGTTACCAGGATGCCGTGCAGGCGCTGGCGCTCGCCGAGGCTGCCGGACTCTCGGTAAAACAGAACAAGCCTATACTCGTTCGCTCGCTGTGACGGCGCGGCAACGCCTAAACTGGAAGGAAGGCGTATGAGGTCATTGATTTTCGTCCTGCCCTGGCTGGCGTTGGCGGCAGGTCCGGCTCCGGCTCTGGCCGATCCTGATTCAAGCTTTATCTTGAGCGCGAGCGCTGCGGATTTCGACCGCTACTTTCCGAGCTATCTCGCCAATGGTTATTTTTCCACCATGACCGCGCCGCGCGGTACTGAAGGCAATCTCGCCTACATGGTGGCTTTCATGGACTACGCCAAGGACGACATTGCGCGCCCCGCCGCGATTCCCGGCTGGAGCGAGATCGACTATTCGACCGGTGATTCGGCTGCGGGCCACTTCTGGATGAATCAGGTTCCGCTTCATCCAGCGTTGTTCCAGGACTACAGCCAGACCTTGAACATGCGGGATGCGACGCTGACCACCCGTTATCGCTACGTCGATCACCAAAGATCCACACAAGTCAAAGTCACGACCTTCGTCAGCCAGTCATCGGCGCATTTGGCCGCGACACAGATTTCGCTGACGCCGGACTTCGACGGCACGGTGCAGTTGTCCTTTGCGCTCAATCTTTGGGCGCCGCACCAGCCTCGATTGCCGCTGGCCAAGCTGACCGGCGATCAAATGCAGGAAGCGGTAGCGGCGCACAATATGCAGCTGATTGCGATTCCGCCGGCAACGCCCGACCGCGCTGCCATCTGGTATCACGGCGATACCCACGTGCTGGCGGCGGACGGAGATGTCAAGGAGTTGACCCTGTGGCTCGATGGCCGTGCCGAGCAGGGTTTGCGCATGGCCGAAGCGGCGGCGCTGCGGCTCCCCGATGGCATCCAAGTCACGGATATCGCGCTGTACAAAAGTCAGTATCGTCTCGCCTTGAATCTGAGCGTCAAGGTACAAAAGGACAAAACGTATACCTTCACCAAATTCATCGCGGCCTCGCGCGAGGACTGGGGAGGAGATGCGAAGACCGATCTCGCTCTCGCGAGCGATGCACGCAAAGCCGGCTTCGATGCTCTGCTCGCCCAGCATCGCGCCGCCTGGCTCGATCTATGGCGGTCCGACATCGTGATCGATGGCGATGTAAGGGCGCAGACGGCCGTGCATTCGGATCTGTACTATCTGCTTGCGACCTCGACGCCCGACACGCATTGGCCCATGGGTGCGTGCGGTCTGAGCCCGGGTTATACGGGGCATGCCTTTTGGGACAGCGATACGTGGATTTTTCCTGCACTGCTGTTGCTGCATCCCGAGCGCGCGAAATCGCTGGTGATGTTCCGATCATTTACGCTTCCCGCCGCGCAGGCGCGCGCACAGGCCGCCGGACTCAAGGGCGCGAAATATCCCTGGGAGGCCGACCCGGAGAATGGCAGTGAGCAGACGCCGTATTTCGCCTACGTACTGGGCGAGCGTGAAATCCATGTCAACGCCGATATCGCCATCGCGCAATGGCAGTACTGGCTGGCGACCCACGATCGTGACTGGCTAAAAAAATCCGGCTGGCCGGTGCTGCGCAATGTGGCCGACTTCTGGGCCAGCCGTGCCTCCTGGAACGCGGACAAAAAACGCTACGAGATCTTGCACGTCACCTCGGTCGCCGAAAGCTACAACGACGTGCCGAATGACACCTTCACCAATGTCTCTGCGCAGAAGGCTTTGAACATCGCCGGCATGGCCGCGGCGCTGGTTGGCGAACGCGCCGACCCGCATTGGGCGGAAGTTGCCGCCAAGCTGTATATCCCGTTTTCGGAAACCGAACAGCGTCATTTGGATTTCGATGCCGCCGTGCCGCGCGAGCCCTTGGAGGGCAGCACCCTGGGTCTGCTGATGTATCCGTCGCTGGATTTCGCGATGACCCCGCAAATTCGGCGCAACGACTTCAACTACACCATGATCTCAGTGAAAGAAGGACACCATGAACCGCATGGCATGGGCATGGCGCCGGCGTCGATTGCCGCTGCCGCGGTCGGCGATGCGCCCTTGGCCGTGACCTGGCTGCAAAACAACTTCACCAGTAATCTGATCAAACCGCCGTTCAATGTGCGCACCGAAACTGCGAGCAACAACAGCGGCTACTTCATCACGTCTTCGGGCGGGTTCGTGCAGAATCTCGTGTATGGCTTCAGTGGCCTGCGCATTCAAGAGAAGGGTCTGGTCGGAGCTTATGCGCCCGTGCTGCCGCCGACGTGGAAATCGATGACGCTCAAGGACATTGCGTTCCGCGGACAACACTTTGACATCACCATCGATCGCGACGCGAGCGGCCGGGCTACACTTACGCGCAAGGCGTTGTGATGGCAACCACAGGGGTAAGGGGAATTCATGAAAAAACAGATGCTCTATGCTTGCAGCCTGATGGTCGTGGTCGCCGGCGGGGCGAATTCGCAGGATGCGTCGCGCGGCAAACCCGAAGACACTGAGCAATGGCAGCCGGTCCCGGTATCAGTAACACCGGGTGAGAAGGGCGGCGCAGCGCCTTCCGATGCCATCGTTCTGTTCGACGGCAAGAATCTGGATCAATGGGTCATGTCCAGCGACCATTCACCGGCGCGATGGCATGTTGAGCACGGTGAGATGGTCGTCGATAAGGCAGTCGGCAACATCGAAACCAAGCGCCTGTTCAAGAATTATCAGTTGCATCTCGAGTATAAAATTCCGGCCAATATCACCGGCGAGGGTCAGGCGCGCGGCAACAGTGGACTGTTCACCGCGTCAACGGGCCCCGGTGACGAGGGATACGAGGTTCAAATTCTCGTCTCGTTCGAAAACAAAACGTACGTCAACGGCCAGGCCGCCAGCATCTACAAACAGAACCCGCCGCTGGTCAATGCGTCCGGCAAAGCGGGACAGTGGCAGACCTACGATGTGGTCTGGACGGCGCCCGTGTTCCATGCGGACGGAACGCTGCAAACGCCGGCGTATGTCACCGTGTTTCACAACGGTGTGCTGGTGCAGAATCATTTCAGTTTGGTGGGCGAGACGCTCTACATCGGCAAGCCGGTCTACAAGAAATACGACCGCGCCGCCATTAAATTGCAGTCCCATCACGATCCCAGTGCGCCCATCAGCTTTCGAAACATTTGGGCGCGAGATCTGAACTAACCCTTAGATTGCCCATCCCGCGCGATACTCGCGCGTCAGGTACTGATTCGCCTCGGGGACATTGGTGATCTGTCCGCGCTCGCCGTCGTACAGGATCTTTTTGCCCTGACCGGCGCGCAGCGCGACCAGACCCAGCAGCATCGTCTCGGTGAGCTGCGCCGCATACTCGATCGGGGAACTCGACTTCGCCTCGCCGCGGATGGCTTTGATCCAGTTGAGCTCATGACTCCACGCGATCCGCGGAATGCTCTTAGGTACAGCCGCCGCCGCTTCCTCGAGCGACTGCGGATATAGCCGCGGATTGGTGCCGTAGGTGTTGTGCAAGAGAATGCCTTTCTCGCCGACGAAAATGACGCCCCCTTCGCTCGCCAGCACCACCTCATCCGGCAGAGCGTCCGGGCGGGGCGGATAGATACCGCCGTCGTACCACGACAGCTTCACGGGCGGCTGCGAACCGCGCGCCGCAAATTGATAGTGCACGGAGGTTGATATCGGATAGGACACCGGTATGCGCTGCACGCGGTTAGGCGGGGTGGCAGGATCCGTGTTGGCCGCAGGTGTGGTGCCCCACGGGGTTGAGGTTGCCTCGATGCTGGCAGGGTAGGTCAGGCCTAAGGCCCAAAAGGGATGATCGATGAGATGAGCGCCCATGTCGCCCAGTGCGCCGCATCCGAAATCGAGCCAGCCGCGCCAGTTGAAGGGATGGTAGACCGGGTGATAGGGGACATTCTCCGCAATCGGCCCGAGATACATGTTCCAGTCGAGTCCCGGGGGCGGTGAGCCACCGCTGCCCATGGCGGCGGCGAGCACATCCTGCACATGACGAAACGTCCAAAGATTGCCGAAACCGCCGGGAACTTCGGCCGGCGACATGCCGGTCGGGCGCGGCAGTCCTTGCGGCCAGTAAACCACCGGCCGATTGGTCCAGACGTGCACCTCGTGCACCGGACCTATGACGCCTGCGCCAATCCACTCGTTGACGAGGCGGGCACCTTCGCTCGAATGACCCTGATTCCCCATCTGGGTCATCAGCTTCGGCTTTGCGAGCGCTTTCTCGCGAAGAACGCGCGCCTCGTGCACCGTGGCCACCAGCGGCTTTTGCACATAGACGTGTTTGCCGGCATCCATTGCCGCCTTGGCGATAACCGCATGCAAATGGTCGGGCGTCGCCACCAAGACGCCATCAATACTCTTGTCTTTCGCGAGCATTTCGCGAAAGTCGCTGTAGCGCTTCGCCTTCACGAACTGCTCCTGCAGCCTCGCGCCCTCGGGCCGCGGGTTGCCTTGCGCATCGGTCAACAGGCTCTTCACTCGATTTTCGCTGTAGGCGAAGTCGACATCGCAGACAGCGCCAATATGGTCGGTTTGCGCCACCCGCAGCGCATTCTGCGATCCCATGCTGCCGAATCCGACGACGGCGATATTCGCAGTATCGCTGGGCGCCTGCTTGCCGCGTCCGAGTACGCGGCTCGGGAGTATCAGCGGCGCACCGGCGACCACCATGGCACCGAGCGTTGCTTTGCCGGCGCCCGAGACAAACTCGCGGCGAGTCAGGTCTTTCTTCGTCGACATTAGAACGCTCCTTGGCGCAATTGCATGGGGCAGCAACCAGCTAGAATACTAGAGTCGGCAAGCCGTCAGTGTAGCGCGAGCCAAAAGCTGCAGGTTATGCGGGTGTTTTGACTTCGAGGCGCGAACCCACCACGATAGCGAGCGTTTTGGGGGGTGCTCATGAGTCCTGCTCTATCGAAATACCGTGGGTTGGCTGGTGTCGGGCTGTGGCTGGCGCTGGCGCCGGTCACATGGCCGCAGCAACCGCAACCGCAACCGCAGTCGCAGCCGCAATCGCGGCCGCAACCGCCGCCGCAGCCGGTCGCCGCCGCGGCAATTCCAGAATCCCCACAAGTCCTGTTCAAGGACTTGTTCATTGCGGTGCAGGCGGCGCGGCTGTTTGCCGACAGCAAAACCTTTGCGGACGCCATTCCCAAGTTCGCGCCCGAGGAAATTCTGGCGCGCTATCGTGGGGCCAATCCGGTCTCGCCGGAGGCGCTGAAGAGCTTCGTCGCAGCCAATTTCTCGGTGCCGGGCGATGCCGCGACACCTGCGGGAGTGAATTCCAGCAACGAGCGCGCCGCCATCACCCGCCATATAGATTCATTGTGGGATCATCTGACGCGTTCCACCAAAACCGTGCCGCGCTATTCCTCGTTGTTGTCGCTGCCCGAACCCTACGTCGTGCCGGGCGGGCGTTTCCGCGAAATGTACTATTGGGATTCGTACTTCACGATGCTTGGGTTCGCCGAGAGCGGCCGACAGGACCTGGTCGAGCACATGGTGCGCAACTTCGCCTATTTGATCGATACCTATGGGCACGTGCCGAACGGCACGCGTAGCTATTACTTGAGCCGCTCGCAGCCGCCACTTTTCTACGCCATGGTCGGATTGCTGAGTCCTCAGGATCCAGCGGTCTCCTACGCGCGCTACCTGCCGGAGCTGCGTCGTGAGCACGCCTTTTGGATGGAAGGGGAGGCGGGACTGAAGCCTGGTATCGCGCATCGCCGCGTTGTCGCCATGCCCGACGGCGCCGTTCTCAACCGCCACTGGGACGACGCAGACACGCCGCGCGATGAATCCTATCGCGAAGACGCGGAACTCGCGCGCAGCAGCGGGCGCAATGCGCCGCAACTTTATCGCGACTTGCGTGCCGCGGCCGAAAGCGGCTGGGATTTCGGCTCGCGCTGGTTCGCCGATGGCCATACTCTCGCGACCATCAATACCACCGAGATCATTCCGATTGATCTCAACAGCTTGTTATTCGGCCTCGAACAGGCCATCAAGGCCGGGTGCGCGCGCGCCAAAGATACAGCCTGCGTGAGCGAGTTCACGCAGCGCGCGGCGGCGCGGCGCAAGGCGGTGAATCGCTATTTGTGGGATGCGGCCGACGGCGTGTATCGCGATTATGGTTGGGTGAAACAGACGCAGGTGCCGCGAGTCTCTGCGGCGACCGTGTATCCGCTCTTTGTCGCGATGGCGGACAAACCGCAGGCTGCCGCCGTGGCACGAACCGTCGCGCGGGATTTGCTCAAGGCCGGCGGCATTGTCACCAGCCCGCTGACCACCGGCCAGCAATGGGATGCTCCCAACGGTTGGCCGCCCTTGCAATGGATGGGTATCTCCGGTTTACGTCAATACTCTATTTTGCCGCTGGCCGAGACCATCGCCTGCCGCTGGATGATCGCCGTCAATCGCGTGTACGGCGAGAACGGCAAGCTGGTGGAGAAATACGATGTCGTCGCCACCGGCCGGCCGGGCGGCGGCGGTGAGTATCCAAATCAGGACGGCTTCGGCTGGACCAACGGCATCATGCGCAAGCTGATGTCGCTGTATCCCAAGGATGCTGCGCTCAGCGATCCTAAGACGTGCCTGGCGCCTGCCGCGTGAATCGTCGATAAGGGCCGCCTATCGTTCAATAAGTCCCATTTATTGAAAGATGGAATCGATTGGACACATATATCAGCGGACACCATACTGGAAGCTTACCGAAAGCCCTATTTAACGGAGCCAATAAGTGACCAGTCCGGTGATCCCCATGGCGCGCGCGGGTGCGACAAAGCAGCGCAAACGCCAAGGCCCGAAGGGCCGGCCCGTCATTCCCCAGGCGCTCGCCGAGGTTCAAGAATTAATGGGACCGGAGCCGTGGCGGCACGACCTATTGATCGAATACCTGCATCGCATCAACGACCGGTATCACCAACTTGGCTCGCCGCACATGGCCGCCTTGGCCAGGCTGCTCGGGCTCGCGCAAACAGAAGTCTACGAAGTGGCCACCTTCTATCACCACTTTGATGTGGTGAAGGAGAAGCCCGACGGATCCCTACCGGCGCCGCCGGCCTTGACGGTGCGCGTGTGCGACGGCTTGAGCTGTGAAATGGCGGGCGCGAAGGCGCTGCTGGACAAGCTGCCTGCACTGCTGGGCCGCGAAGTGCGCGTGATCCCGGCCCCTTGTGTCGGGCGCTGTGAACAGGCGCCGGTGGCCGTGGTTCATCAGAAGCCCGTGCCGGGCGCGACGCTCGAGTCGGTGAGCAGCGAGGTGCAGGCGCAGAATTTGTACGATCATCCGGGCAACTTTATCGACTTCGAAGCGTATGTCGGCGGTGGCGGTTACTCGCTGCTGCGCGACTGCGTCGAGCATCGACGCGATCTCGAGAGCGTGTTGAAGACCATGGAGGATTCCGGTTTGCGCGGCTTGGGCGGCGCAGGGTTTCCGACCGGCCGCAAGTGGCGCATCGTGCGAGCCGAAGCGGCGCCGCGCATGATGGCGGTGAACATCGACGAGGGCGAACCCGGCACCTTCAAGGATCGGGTGTATCTGGAGCGCGACCCGCACCGTTTCCTCGAAGGCATGCTGATCGCCTCCTGGGCGGTCGGCATATCGGCCATTTATATTTACTTGCGCGATGAGTATCACGGCTGCCGCGAGCTGCTCGAATCGGAGCTTGCCAAGCTGCAGGACAATCCGCCGGTGCCCATGCCGAAGATCGAACTGCGGCGCGGCGCCGGCGCGTACATTTGCGGCGAAGAGTCGGCGATGATCGAATCAATCGAAGGCAAGCGCGGCATGCCGCGTCTGCGCCCGCCCTATGTCGCGCAAGTCGGCTTGTTCGGCCGTCCCACGCTGGAGCATAATTTCGAGACGCTTTTTTGGGTGCGCGAATTGCTGGAACGAGGCGCGCCGTGGTTTGCCGGACAGGGGCGCAACGGCCGCAAGGGATTGCGCAGCTTCTCCGTCTCCGGCCGCGTCAAGAATCCCGGCGTGAAACTGGCGCCTGCCGGCATTACGGTGCGGCAGTTGATCGACGAGTTTTGCGGCGGCATGAAAGACGGCCACACCTTTTATGGCTACCTGCCGGGCGGTGCTTCGGGAGGCATTCTGCCCGCGTCGATGGGCGATATTCCGCTGGACTTCGATACCTTGCAGCCCTATGGCTGCTTCATCGGGTCGGCTGCCGTCATCGTGCTCTCGAATCAGGACACGGCCAAAATGGCGGCGCGCAACATGATGCGTTTCTTCGAGCACGAATCCTGCGGCCAGTGCACGCCGTGCCGTGTGGGCACCGCGAAAACCAATGTGCTGATTGCCAAGGATGACTGGGACAAGCCGCTGCTGGCCGAGCTCTCGCAGGTGATGCGCGATGCGTCCATTTGCGGCTTGGGTCAGGCTGCGCCGAATCCCGTTGATACCGTCATCAAGTACTTTCCCAACGAACTGACCTAGAGATAGCCATGAACGCCGTCACCCGCGAGATGCGCAACCTTACAGACGCCCCGACCGTCACGTTCGTGCTCGATGGCCGCGAGATTACTGCTCCGGCCAATGAAACCCTGATCGAGATTGCGGACCGTCTCGGCATCGAAATACCGCGTCTTTGCTACAAGGCGGGCATGGAGGCAGTGGGGAACTGCCGTTCCTGCATGGTTGAAATCAAGGGCGAGCGGGTGCTTGCCGCATCCTGCTGCCGTACGGCGACTGCCGGCATGCAAGTGACCACGAACAGCGAACGCGTGCGCAAGTCGCAGCAGTTGATCATTGAACTGCTGCAGTCGGATATGCCCGAGAGGGAGTACACGCGCCACAACGAAGTCGACGAATGGGCCGTGAAGCTGAAAGTGGGCAAGCCCCGCTTCGCGCCGCGCCCCGCCGTGCAAGCGGACCTGTCGCATGCCGCCATCGCGGTGAACCTGGATGCCTGCATCCAATGCACGCGCTGCGTGCGCGCCTGCCGCGATGAGCAGGCCAATGATGTCATCGGCCTGGCCGCGCGCGGCCAACACGCGAAAATCGTGTTCGACATGGACGATCCGATGGGCGCCTCCACCTGCGTGGGCTGCGGCGAGTGCGTGCAGGCCTGTCCCACCGGCGCCTTGATGCCCGCGCGCGATGTCGCGCTGTCGATCCCCGACAAATCAGTGAAATCGCTGTGCCCGTATTGCGGCGTCGGCTGCCAGCTCACCTACCACGTCAAAGATGACAATATTCTCTATGTGGAAGGACGCGACGGTCCTGCCAATCATTCGCGGCTGTGCGTGAAGGGTCGATATGGATTCGACTATGCGCGCCACCCGCAGCGCCTCACCGTGCCGCTCATTCGGCGCGCCGATGCGCCGAAGTCCGGCGAATTCGTCATGGATCCCAACAACGTCATGCAGGTGTTCCGCGAAGCCACCTGGGAAGAAGCCATTGCCTTGGGGGGAAGCACGCTGCGCAAGTTGCGCGACACCTACGGCCCGAAGTCCCTCGCCGGTTTTGGCTCAGCCAAAGGCAGCAACGAGGAAGCCTACTTGTTTCAGAAGCTGGTGCGGCTCGGCTTCGGCAGCAACAATGTCGATCACTGCACGCGCCTGTGCCACGCCTCGAGCGTAGCTGCATTGCTCGAAGGTATCGGCTCGGGTGCGGTGAGCAATCCGGTCATGGATGTCACCAAGGCGGCGGTCGTGATCCTGATCGGTGCGAATCCCACGGTCAATCACCCGGTGGCGGCAACGTTTCTCAAGAACGCCATGCGCAACGGCACCAAGCTCATCGTCATGGACCCGCGGCGCAGTGAATTGGCGCGCACCGCGTATCGCTTTTTGCAATTCAAGGCCGACACCGATGTGGCGTTGTTGAACGCCATGATGCACGTCATCATCGAGGAGAATCTGGTCGACGACCAATTCATTGCCGATCGCACCTTGGGCTATGCGGAATTGGCCAAGAACGTTCAAGGCTACAGCCCGGAATTGATGGCGCCGATTTGCGGCATCCCCGCGGACACCATTCGCGAAGTGGCGCGGCTGTATGCCACCAGTTCCGGCTCCATGATTCTGTGGGGAATGGGTATAAGCCAGCACATTCACGGGACCGACAATGCGCGCTGTCTCATTGCCTTGGCATTGATGACGGGACAAATCGGCAGGCCAGGAACCGGCTTGCATCCGCTTCGCGGCCAGAACAATGTGCAGGGCGCCTCTGACGCCGGGCTGATCCCGATGATGTATCCGGATTATCAACGGGTCGATAATCCCAAATCGAGAGAGCGTTTCTCGAAGGCATGGGGCGTGCCCATCGAGCAGCTCGATGACAAGCCGGGTCTGACCGTGGTTGAGGTCATCAAGAACATTCTCGCCGGCAACGTCAAGGGCATGTATGTCATGGGCGAGAACCCGGCCATGAGCGATCCGGATGCGGATCATGCGCGCGAGGCGCTGGCCAAGCTCGATATGCTGGTGGTGCAGGATATTTTCCTGACCGAAACGGCGTATCTTGCGGACGTGATTCTGCCGGCGTCATCGTTCGCCGAGAAGACCGGCACCTTCACCAATACCGATCGCTTCGTGCAGCTCGGCCGTCAGGCGCTGAATCCCCCCGGCAACGCTCGTCAGGACCTGGAGATCATCATTGATCTGGCGGCCCAGCTCGGACTCAACTGGTCGTACGGCAAGGGCGTGAAGGCGGTTGCCGCGGTGTTCGACGAGATGCGGCACACCATGCCCAGCATCGGCGGCATCACCTGGGAGCGGCTGCAGGCCGAGGACAGCGTGACCTATCCCTGCGAGAAGGAAGGTGACCCCGGCGACTCGGTGGTGTTCATCAAGGCATTTCCGACTGCGACCGGCAAGGCGCGGTTCGTGCCGGCCGACATCATTCCGGCCGATGAGCGTCCGGATACCGAATATCCGATGGTGCTGATCACGGGGCGGCAGCTCGAGCACTGGCACACGGGCAGCATGACGCGCCGTTCCGGCGTTCTCGATTCCATCGAACCGGATCCGGTGGCTCTGCTGCATCCGGTGGATATGGCCGCCTTGGGCGCAAAGCCTGGGCAGCTCATCACCATCGAATCGCGGCGCGGCAAGGTTAGCCTCTACGCGCGCGCGGATGAGAGTTCACCGCATGGCGCGGTGTTCGTGCCTTTTTGCTTCTATGAAGCGGCGATCAACAAGCTCACTAACTCAGCGCTCGATCCCTTCGGTAAGATCCCCGAATTCAAGTATTGCGCGGTGCGCCTGACGCTCGGCGGAACGCCGCCGGTCCAGATCAGTTTCGGCGGCGGTCAGATTCTGGAACCGGCTTAGGCCTTCGGATTGATTTGTAAGTCGGCGAGTTCGTCGAGCGTATTGGCGTTGGCGAAAGCGGCAGGATCGTGGAATACGACCCGGGTGCTGTGATGTTGTGCGGCAAACAGTCCGGTCTTGCGCTCTCCGCTGCGGATGAAGGCGTTCAAGCTGTCGCGCAGCGAGGCCTTCATGAGGCAAAACACCGGCTGCGCTCGCAGCCCTTCAGGCTCCTGCGTGTACGCGGTGGCCATCTCGCCATCGACGGCTGCAAGGCCTTCCGCAAGCCGCGCGACCACATCCAGCGGAAAGTTCGGTGTATCGCACGGCACCGTGACCAAGTAGGGCGTGCTGCAGTGGGTGAGGCCGGCGAGCATTCCCGCAAGCGGCCCGGGATACTCTGCCATCTCGTCCGGCCAGACAGGCACACCCATGGCGTCGTAGGCGGCGAGATTGCGATTGGCGTTGAGCATCAGAGCGCCAACCTGCGGCCGCAGGCGTTCGAGCGCATACTGCGCGAGCGGAACGCCCAAGTGCATTTGCAGTCCTTTGTCGACGCCGCCCATGCGGGTGCCGCGGCCGCCGGCGAGGACCAATCCGGTGATGGCATTTTTGTGAATGATCATGTCCTCGCAGTTTCCTAAGAACATCGTAGCCTTTGCCGGCGGAGGCTGCCATCGACACCCATAAGATTGAAGCGTTCGAGGTACAGCCGCAGGCGCGCCTGCTGCAGCCGATCGCGAATGCCCCGCGCCTCACGGCGGCGTCAAGTGATCCGGTGCGCGAGATTGAAATTCTGGATGAGTTGGGCGTGCGCCGCTCGATTTATATCCCCGCCGAACGTGCGCTGACGGTGATTGTGGATGATCGCGAACTCGTCACGCTGATGACGCTGGGCGCCTCGCCGGAGCTCTTGGTGCTGGGGTTCCTGCGCAATCAGCGGCAGATCAAGGACGCTGCGGCTCTGGAATCCATCGCCGTCGACTGGCGAGCGGGTACCGCCATCGTCAAGACTCGCTCGGCGCCGCGCGACCCTAAAGCGGCACTGCCTCGAATCGTTGCCGGCAGCAGCGGACAGGGCTCGATTTACGCCGCAATGATGTCGCAGCTCGACACCATACGGCTGCCGGACGCGGCCGCGTCGCGAATCAGTGGGAGCACGCTGCGCTGCGTGCTCGACATCATGCGCCAGCATGACACCATCCATCGTCATGCGCGATCGGTGCATAGCTGCGCGTTGTTTCAACATGACCGCTTGCTGGTGTCGGTCGAGGACGTCAGCCGGCACAATGGGCTCGACACGGTGAGCGGCTGGATGGCCCTGCACGGCACCGACGGCGGCGAT
>DATHFW010000238.1:0-9409 GCA_035317945.1 Steroidobacteraceae bacterium
CGGCCGCTACGACTCTCTGTATTTGCGCAACTACGCAGTCATTCAAATCAAAGACGTATTGGCGCGCATCCCCGGCATGGGCGACGTGCGCGTCTTCGGGTCCGGCGACTACGCCATGCGATTGTGGCTGGATCCCGGAAAGATTGCGGCGCGCAGCATGGATGTCGATGAGGTGCTGGCGGCGGTACGGGAGCAAAACGTGCAAGTTGCCGCGGGACAGATCGGCGGTCAGCCATCGCTCCCCGGGACGCAATTCCAGTACATCGTCAACGCTCAAGGGCGCCTGCAGACCGAGCAGGAATTCGGCAACATCGTCGTCAAGAGCGGCGCGAACGGCGAGACGACTTATCTGCGCGACATCGCGCGGCTGGAACTCGGCCCGGACAACTACGCACTGCGCAGCATGCTGGATGGCGGTCCGGCGGTCGCCATCCCCGTGTTTCAGCTTCCCGGCGCGAACGCATTGCAGCTTTCCGATGCGGTGCGCGTCAAGATGAAGGAGCTGGAGAAGAATTTTCCCGAGGGCGTCAGTTACGAGATCGACTACGACCCCACGGTATTCGTGCGCAGTTCCATTGAGTCCGTCATCCACACCTTATTTGAAGCGGTGCTATTGGTCGTTTTGGTCGTGGTCGTGTTCCTGCAGACGTGGAGGGCCAGCGTCATACCGCTGGTGGCGGTACCGGTCGCCATCATCGGCACCCTCGCGGTGTTGCTGATGGCGGGATTCACGATCAACTCGCTGACCTTGTTCGGTTTGGTGCTGGCCACCGGCATCGTGGTCGATGATGCCATCGTGGTGGTGGAAAATATTGAGCGCAAAATCGAACAGGGGTTGAACCCGCACGCCGCGGCGCATGCCGCCATGGGGGAAGTGACCCGGCCGATCATCTCCATCGCCTTGGTGCTGTGCGCGGTCTTTATCCCTGTGGCTTTCGTTTCAGGGCTCACAGGCCAGTTCTACCGCCAGTTCGGCATCACCATCGCGGCGAGCACCATCATCTCGACATTCAATTCGCTGACCTTGTCGCCGGCGCTCGCCGCGCTGCTGCTCAAGCCGCGCAATTCGCAGCCCGATGTTTTCCAACGCGGCATCAACAAGGTTCTGGGGGGCTTCTTCCGCCTGTTCAATCGCGGCTTCGAGAGTGCGTCCGAGCGCTACGGCCATGGCGTGCGGCGGCTGACCGGAATTCGCATCGCCGTGCTCTGCATATTCGCTGTTTTGCTGTTCTGCACATGGGGAATCTTCCGGCTGGTGCCGGGCGGATTCATTCCCGCGCAGGATAAGCAGTATCTGATCGGCATCGTGCAATTACCGGACGCGGCGTCGCTGGATCGCACGGAAAAAGTAGTGCGGCAAATGTCTACCCTTGCCAAGGAAACTCCCGGCGTCGATCATGTGATCGGATTTTCCGGCCTGTCAGTGCAGGGGTTCGTCAACTTGAGCAACACGGCCGTGTTGTTCTTTCCGTTGAAGTCCTTCGATGAGCGCAAGACCAAGGATTTATCGGCGGGCGCCATCGCTCAGGCGCTCAACCAGAAATTCTCGACCATCCAGGACGCGACCATCTTCGCGGTGCCGCCGCCGCCTGTGCAAGGTCTGGGGACTACCGGGGGATTCAAGCTGTTCGTGCAAGACCGCGGCGCTCACGGCTACGACGAACTGGCCCGGGTCACCAACGAGTTGTTGAACAAGGCCCGGCAGCAGCACGAATTGAATCCGTACGCGACGTATACGACTTACCAAAACAGCGTGCCGCAGCTGTTTGCCGATGTCGATCGAGTGAAGGCCAAAAGGCAAAGCGTTCCACTGTCGTCGGTGTTCGATACTCTGCAGACCTATCTGGGCTCCACGTATATCAATGATTTCAACCAGTTCGGACGCACCTTCCGCGTCTATGCCCAAGCTGAGCCGCAATTCCGCAATCAGCCCGAAGACATCGCCAACTTAAAAATGCGCAATTTGAAGGGCGATATGGTGCCCATGGGGGCGGTCGCCGACATTCGCTTCGAAGCGGGGCCGGACCGAGTCTCGCATTACAACGTGTATCTGGCCGCGGATATCAATAGCCAGGGCGCGCCCGGCGTGTCGTCCACTCAGGCGACAACGGCGATGGAGCGCGTATTGAAGGAGACTTTGCCCAACGGCTTCGGTTACGAGTGGACCGATCTGACCTTTCAGCAGAAATCGGCCGGCAACACCGCCCTGTTGGTCTTCCCAATTTGCGTGATGCTGGTGTTCTTGATCCTGTCGGCGCAATACGAGAGTTGGGCGCTGCCGTTGGCCGTGATTCTCATCGTGCCGATGTGCTTGCTGTCGGCGATGATGGGCGTATGGCTCAAGGGCTCGGACAACAACGTGCTCACACAGATTGGATTCATCGTCTTGGTGGGCCTTGCCTGCAAGAATGCAATTTTGATCGTGGAGTTCGCGCGCGAGCGCGTCGAGCATGGTCTGGCGCCGGTCGAGGCGGCGATTGAGGCCTGCCGCTTGAGGCTGCGTCCCATTCTCATGACCTCGTTTGCCTTCATCATGGGTGTGATTCCACTCGTGACCGCCAGCGGCGCCGGCAGCGAGATGCGCGAGGCCATCGGCGTCGCGGTGTTCGCCGGCATGCTGGGGGTTACCTCTTTCGGCTTATTCCTGACGCCGGTATTTTTCGTGACCATCGAAACATTGCTGGCGCGGTACAAGCAACGCCCGGACTTCCCGCCGCTTTCCGCACCCGAGGAGCAGCCCCGTGCGTAGTTGGCTCAAGCTTGCTGCCGCGATCACAACATTATGCGGCTGTGCCGTTGGTCCAAATTATCACCGTCCGGAAACGCCGGTGGATTCGCAGTTTGCGAATTCCGCGGAAACCGGTCTCGCCGCCGGCGATGCCGTTGAGAATTACTGGCTGGGATTTTCGGATGCCACCCTGACGAATTTGGTCGAAGACGCGCTCGGCCACAACAAGGACTTGGCCGTCGCGGAAGCGAACTTGCGGGCCGCGCGCGCCGTCAGGAGGCTGACCGGTTTCGATCAGTTCCCAACCATCACGTTCAGCGGCGGCTACTCTCGCAATTTGGATGCCCAGGAGCAACTACCCGGCGTCGACATGCATGACCGCGAGTTCGATGCCGCCCAGGCCGGCTTCGATGGTCTTTGGGAACTGGATTTGTTTGGCCGCGTCAGGCGCAACGTCGAAGCGGCGCGCGCCGACGTGGGAGTGAGCGCGGCAACGCTGCAGGATGCCCGCGTCAGCGTGATCGCCGAAGTGGCGCGCGATTATTTCATCTTGCGCGGACTTCAGGATCAGTTGGCCCTCACGCAACGCAATGCCGAAAATCAATTCAACACGTTGAAGCTGACGCGTACTCGGCTCGAGGCCGGTAGAGGAAACCAGCTGGATACGGCGCGTGCGGAAGCGCAGTGGCAAACCACTTTGGCCTCCATTCCAAGCTTGGAAGCCTCGATCGCAACCACGACCTATCGGCTGAGCGTTCTGACGGGACGGCAGCCAACCGCGCTGAACTCGAGCCTTTCGCCGCCGGCGCCGCCGCCCGCACTGCCGCCGTTGAATACGATCGGCACCCCGGAACAATTGCTGCGCCGGCGGCCCGACGTGCGCACGGCCGAGCGCAGACTGGCGGGCGCAACCGCGCGGGTCGGAGTCGCGGTCGGCGATCTGTTTCCAAAGGTCACCCTGACCGGCGAGGTGGGCTACTTTGCCCCCACTTTCGGCGAGCTTGGATCCAGCGACTCGAGGTTTTTCTCATTCGGGCCGAGCATTTCCTGGGCTGCACTCGATCTGGGACGCGTGCGCGCGCGCATCGGCTCCGCGAAGGCGCTGACCGATGCCGCACTGGCCGCTTATGAAGGCGCGGTGCTCGGCGCGCTCGAAGATACGGAAGGGGCCCTGATCAGTTACGGACGCTCGCAAACCCGGCGCGATGCCTTGCAAGTGGCGGCGGCGGCGAGCGATAAGGCGGCGGATCTTGCGCAGAAACGCTTCGAAGGCGGCCTCATTGATTTCCTCGAGGTGCTCGATGCGGAGCGCACGGCCCTGAGCGGCGAATTGCTGCTTTCGCAGAGCCGCACCGATGCCGCGACGTCGCTGATCGCCGTGTACAAGGCTTTGGGCGCAGGCTGGCGCGCGAGCCCGGCCAAGTGAAGATTTACTCGTGGAATGTGAACGGCATCCGAGCCGTTCATAAGAAGGGACTGTTCCTCGCATTTCTCGAGGCCCACAATCCCGACATTCTGTGCCTGCAGGAGACCAAGGCCGAACGCGGCCAGATTGAAATCGAGCTGCCCAATTATCGCGAGTACTGGAACTCCGCGATAAAAAAAGGCTATTCGGGAACGGCGATATTTTCCAAGCAGGAGCCGGCGAAGATCATCAACGGCTTCCCCGGCGACTTCGCCAAGAAGTTCACATTCGCCGATGAACTGAAGCGCGACAGCGCGGAGGAGGGGCGGGTCATCACCGCGGAGTTCGCAAAATTCTTTATCGTCACGGTGTACACGCCCAACGCCAAGGACGACCTGAGCCGGCTGGCACTTCGTCAGAAGCACTGGGATCCGGCGTTCCTTGCCTACTGCAAGCAATTGGAGAAAACCAAGCCCGTCATATTTTGCGGCGACCTGAACGTCGCCCACACCGAGCTCGACCTTGCGAACCCCAAGCCAAATCGCGGCAAAAAGGGTTTTACCGACGAAGAGCGCGCGGGTTTTCAGGCCTTCATCGATGCGGGTTTTGTCGACACTTTCCGGCTGTTCACCCAGGGCAATGGGCACTACTCGTGGTGGAGTCACTTTGCCAATTCGAGGGCGCGCAATGTCGGATGGAGAATCGATTACTTGATGGTGTCGGCTGCGTTGTGCAAGGCCGTCAAGAGCGCGCAGATTCACGCAGACATCATGGGCAGCGATCATTGCCCCGTCAGCATCACGCTTGACTCGACTTTCTAAGGCCCGTCCCCAAGCAATCCCGGCCGCTATGTTTGTCAGCGAACAGACCGCTTAGGAAGCAATCTGTTTAACTGTGGAGGCAAGGACCAGCCTCCGTCACTCCAGGAGGACGCGAGGTACAAAGGAACTGTAATGACAAGTCGCATTCTGTTAATCCAGAAAGATCACGCCGACGCCAAGGCCATCCAGGCTGCGCTTGCCGGTTCGCGCGACTCCTTGTTTCGCGTGGAATGGGTTCAGCACTGTTCCGAAGGCGTTGAACGGCTTACCGATTACGTCAGCCATCTCAAAGGCGGTACGCGCGACTTGGATGCCGTCCTGCTTGACCTTTTCCTGTCGGATACTCAGGGAATCGAGACATTCGACCAATTGTATGCGTTGGCTCCTTATGTGCCCATCCTGGTACTCACTGCGCCGCAAGACGAGGCCATCGCAAAAATGGCCGTGGAGCACGGTGCCCAGGACTATCTGCTGAAGGACCGATTGGACGCCTATCTGCTGCCGAAGGTGCTGCGTAGCATGATCGAGCGGGCGGCCAACACGGAAGCGTTGTTCGATGAAAAAGAGCGGGCGCAAGTCACCCTCAATTCGATTGGCGACGCGGTGATGAGTACGGATTCTAGTGGGTGCGTGACATTTCTCAATGTGGTCGCGGAGCGCTTGACCGGCTGGTCGCGCGAGGACGCAGCGGGCCGGCCGTTTGATCAAGTATTCCAGCTCATCGATGGTGTTACGCGTCAGCGCGTAAGCGATCCGATGAGGCGCGCCATCAGGGAAAATAAAACGGTCGGCTTGACACCGAATTGCATCTTGGTGCGGCGCGATGGCTTCGAGGCGGCGATTGAGGATTCGGCCGCGCCCATACACGATCGGCATGGCCAGGTCACGGGCGCCGTCATGGTTTTTCACGACGTCAGTACCGCTCGCGCGCTTTCGGTGCGAATGTCGTATCTCGCGCGACACGACAGCCTCACGGATTTACCCAACAAGGTGTTGCTGAACGACAGACTGACGCAGGCGATGGCGGTCGCGAAACGCGGAAGCACCAGGCTTGGACTCCTATATCTGGATATCGATCGATTCAAGACCATCAATGATTCCCTGGGTCACGCCATTGGCGATCGCCTGTTGCAATCCGTCGCACAGCGATTACCCGCTTGCGTCCGCCATGCCGATACCGTCAGCCGGCAAGGCGGCGACGAATTTGTGATCTTGTTGTCGCAGTTGACTCAGGCGCAGGATGCGGCCGTGATCGCCGAGAAAATTCTCGCAACCCTTGGCATGCCCCATCAAATTGACCAGCACACTTTATATGCCACGGTGAGCATCGGCGTGGCCACCTTTCCGGATGACGGCCTGAAAGCGGATACGCTGCTCCAGAACGCGGACTTCGCCATGTACCAGGCGAAGGAGAGTGGACGCAACTGCTATCAATTTTTCAAGCCCGAGATGAACGCGAAGGCAGCGCAGCGGCAATCGGTCGAGAATGGCTTGCGGCTGGCCCTGGAGCGCAAGGGTTTCGTCTTGCACTACCAGCCCAAATTCGACTTGCAGACGGGCGCCATCACCGCCGTAGAGGCTCTGGTGCGCTGGCGGCATCCGTTGCGAGGGGTATTGCCTCCGTCGGAATTCATTGCGACTGCCGAGGAGTCCGGCCTGATTGTGCCGCTGGGCAAGTGGGTGCTCCGCGAGGCCTGTCGGCAGGCCAAGGCATGGCAGGCTGCGGGATTGAAGGGAATCAGAATGGCGGTCAACGTTTCCGCGGTTGAGCTGCGGGCGAAGGATTTTGTCCAGGGTGTTCGCGCCATTCTGCAAGAGACCGGCTGCGATCCTAGCTGCATCGAGCTGGAGCTCACTGAAACGTTCCTGCTTCAGGATCCGAGCTCCACCGCAATGGTGTTGGAAACGCTGAGGAGTCTCGGCGTGCATTTTGCGCTCGACGATTTCGGCACCGGATATTCCAGCTTGAGCTACATGCGGCGTTTCCCCATCGACACGTTGAAGATCGATCAGTCTTTCATGCGCGACGTGGTTTCCGATAGCGACAATGCCTGCATCGTTCAAGCCCTCATTGGCATGGGCAAAAGCCTGCACATGAGGGTCGTGGCCGAGGGAGTGGAAACGGGCGGACAACTGCAATTTTTACAGCAGCACGCCTGTCCCGAAGGACAGGGCTATTATCTTGCGCGTCCCGCGGCTGCGAAACATGTCACTCGTCTACTGGAGTTGGATTCGACCGAGGGCTCGCGCGACTTGAGCCGCGCAAAAGTGTGTCCTCCTGAAAATTCATGGACGATGTAGCACCGATCGTGCTGCACGACAGCATCATGATTGGCAGCGGAGCCGCATCACTGATCGCCGCTACTGTGACCAATTGCCGCCTGGCGTGCACAGCAAGGCGTAGCCTCGATCAACTCGCATGAAGACACGTTCTCCTGCTCCTGTCACCCGCATCGTCGTTGTCGACGATCATGAGATCGTGCGTGAGTGCATTCAGGCTCTGCTGCAGCGTCAACCCGGAATGGCGGTCGTTGCTCTGGCCGCGACCGGCGAGCAGGCAATCGTTGTCGCCGAGCGCCTGAAACCGGACGTCATGGTCATGGATTTGGTCTTGCCCGGGTTGGATGGAACCGGCGCGACACAACGCGTTCTCATGTTGCTTCCGAAGACCCGCATCATTGTGGTGTCTTCCTCCAGTGCGCCGGAGCATGTTCAAGGCGCCCTGCGGGCGGGCGCGCTGGGCTACGTCGTCAAAGAGGGGGTGGGTAGCGACCTGGTATGCGCGGTCACAACCGTGATGGCCGGCAACCGATACTTGAGCCCGCAAATTGCCGGATGTGCGATCGAAGGCGCTTTGAGCGCCCGTACCACGACAGGATACCTTTGGGAGCATCTCACTCCGCGCGAACGTGAAGTACTGCGTCGCACTGCCGCCGGCACCTCGACTGCGCAAATCGCCCAGCAATTGTCGCTATCTCCCAAAACCATCGACTCCTACCGCAGCCGCCTGATGCGCAAACTCGGTCTGCCAAACCGTTCGACTCTCATCCGGTATGCACTTCAGCACTCCCGGTCGGCGTACTAGAAATGTGACGCCCCTTCGGGTCAATTCGTAGATTTGGAACCCTTCGATCTCTAACTAACACGGTCTCCCTACATCGTCAGGAAGCGCCGTCTCCCTACACTGATCTCAAGTTTCGGCTCAACATCGTAGGGAAAGCGACATGGATGACAGGGCAGAGGGGAGAGATTAAATGCATCTTGAGCAGTCCCGACAAGACGAAGAAGTGGCCGACTCTTTGCATGAGACGACCATCGTGCAGCAATTGGTACCCCAGTGGCAGTGCCGCGTGCTGATCGTCGACGACGACGACATCATACGGGCATACCTCTCGGCCATACTCAAGAAGGCCTCGTACGACGTGCAGGTGGCCGCCTCCGCTGAGGAGGCGCTCCGTGCTCTCGAGACTTCGCAATATCAGATCGTCGTGACCGATTGGCAGATGCCCGGCATGGATGGCCTCGAGCTCTGCCGCAGAGTCAGACTCAAGCAGGTCGACGGATATGTCTACGTCATGATGCTGACGGCAAGAGAAAGTAAGCAGGATATGCTCGTGAGTATGGCGGCGGGCGCAGATGATTACATCGTCAAGGGATCCTCGGTCGATGAGATCCTGGCGCGAATGGAGGTTGCGCGGCGCATCACCCACCTCGAATACTCGCTACGCTTGAGCAATCGAGAAAATCGCCGTTTATCCGTTACCGATCCACTGACCACCGCGCACAACAGGCGGTATCTGATGAAATACTTGCCGCGCGAGCTTGCGCGCGCGCAGCGCTACAACCGGCCGTTGTCTCTCCTATGCTGCGATATCGACGGATTCAAGCAGGTGAACGATCGCCTGGGCCATGGGGCGGGGGACCAAGTATTGCAGGAATTCGTGGTGCGAGCGACCCAGTGCATTCGTGAAACCAGCGATTGGCTCGCGCGCACCGGCGGAGACGAATTTGTCATCGTGATGCCGGAAACGAACTTGGAAGGAGCCAATACCGTGGCTCAGAAATTGCGCCATATCCTGACGCACCCGCCGCTCGTCATACATGGGGCCCCCCTGAAGGTGACCGTGAGCATCGGTGTTACCGCGTTGGAAACGCGCCGCGATCTATCGCATACGGCGCCCCTGGACCTGCTGCGTGCGGCGGACTTGGCGCTCTATGCGAGCAAGCGGGCTGGGAAGGATCAAGCGACGGCTTCCGTTGCGCGTTCTACCTAGCGCGTCACGGCAGCCATGAGGCCATTGGCGCCTAATCAGCCTCATGCACACGCCGTGGCCGGATATTGCGGGCATCGATACCGCTGAAGCCTGCGCACGTTGGTGCGGCGATGCCGCCCTGTTTACCACCATGCTGGCGCGTTTATTCGATGAATTCGGCGACGTGAGCGTGCCTGCTGAA
>DATHFW010000239.1:0-6401 GCA_035317945.1 Steroidobacteraceae bacterium
CGGAACACGCGGATCACACGCCGCCCCCCGCCGTGGCTAAGCCGCACCCCTGAGCGCAGCTAGAAAAGCTCGCAGCAGCTCACAGATCTGACCGATCCGATCTTCCAAGCGGTGATCGGAGTCGAGCACGTGGAGCGTTGCGTGATGCTCGCGGGCCCAGCGGATGCTGTTTTCAACCGGCACCACTTCATCGCGCCAGCCGTGCACGATGGCGGTGGGAGCGGCGACCTCTTGCGGCGTGTGTTCTTCGAAGCCGGGCATGTAGAAGGCCGGCGCCAACAGAAATAGGGCGCGCGGCGTCAAACGTGCGGCGGCGGCGGCAGACACGTGTCCGCCCATGCTCGAGCCCACGAGTACCAGCGGTCCTTCGAGTTCACGGCCGACTTGGACGAGTTTTTCGACCCGCCGGCCCGGGTCGGCCATTCCGCGGTAATCCACCGATTCGACCGCCAAATTCAGATCGCGCGCCACGGCGGCCATCGCCGTGATTTTGCCGCCCCAGGGACCGCTTTCCTTGCCGTGCGAAAACACCACGGTATTGACGGTTGGACTCAAGAAACACCCCTTCGCAGCCGTTACAGACGTATGGCATTGGATGAAGAACAGTCGAGTGCAGCGCACGAAATGCACCGGGCCATCGACTGGCTGCGCCATTGCGCCGACCTGGCCGGCGTCGACCCGATTGCACTCGAGGCTCTGGCAGCAGGCGCCGTGCATTTCTCACTGCCGGCGGGCCACCTGCTGTTCGAAGCCGGTTCCGAACCGGATGGAGTATATCTGCTCACCAGCGGCCGGCTAGGCGTCAAAACTCCGTCAAAAGCGGGGCTGACCGCCGAGATCGAACATGGCGAACTGGTTGGAGAGGCAGGCTGGCTCTTGGGAACACCGCGCAGCGCCACCGTGGTCGCGTTGCGCGACAGCGAGCTGTTGTTGGTGCCCAACGCCGAATTGGATCGCATTACGGCGCGGTCCACGCATTTCTCGCTGGCGCTGGCGCGCCTCTGCGCCCGGCGCTTGAGACACAGCAACGCCCAGGAATACAAACCAAAACGCGCGCATATTTTTGCCATCGTGCCGAACAGCATCGAGGTCGACGTGGCTGACTTTGCCACCCGCCTGGTCGATGAGTTGGCCAAATCCGGCCGCACCGAGCTGGTATGGGATGCACGCGCCACCACGCACACGGCGACGTGGTTCAACCGAATCGAGGAAGTCAACGACTACGTCGTGTACGTCGCGAATTGGGCCGCCTCCGGCTGGACGCGCCAGTGCTGCCGCCAGGCCGACGTCGTTCTCATGGTCGCACCGGCCGGCGGGCGCATCAGCGCATGGCCAACGGGCATCGCTGAATCAGCGGTCGCGCGCGGCGCGCGGGTCGAACTGGCTTTGCTGCATGCGGGGAAAATCGAGCCGGGAGCTGCCGCGGCCTGGCTCAAAACGCTGCCCACGACGCTGCATCATCACATCGTCGAGCCGGACGACTATGGCCGGCTCGCACGCCTGCTGATGCGCCGAGGTGTCGGACTGGTGTTGTCGGGAGGCGGCGCGCGCGGCTTTGCCCACCTAGGACTCATCCGCGCGCTGCGTGAAGCGAAGGTGCCGATCGATTTTCTGGGCGGCGCAAGCATCGGCGCCATCATCGCCGGCGGCGTGGCGATGGGCTGGAGCGATGAGGAAATGCGGCAGCGCTACCGCCGAGGCTTCGTCGACACGAATCCGGTCAATGACTACACCTTTCCCCTCCTCGCCTTGACGCGCGGTCGAAAAGTATCGCGCCTGCTCGAGCGCGAATATGGCGAGGTGCTGATCGAGGATCTGCGCCATCCCTACTTCTGCGTCAGCGCGAACCTCACCACGGGCCGCTTGTTCGAACATCGCTCGGGCCGCCTCGCGCACGCGTTGCGTGCGTCGGTCGCGATTCCGGGCGTCATGCCGCCGGTGTTTCACGAAGACGGCGTGTTGGTCGACGGCGCCGCCATCAATAACCTGCCGGTGGACGTCATGCAGAGCCACTCACCGGGCTTCGTCATCGGCTGCGATGTCGGCGCCGATCGGAATTTCGGTGAACGCCGCGTCAATATTTTCCAGGTGCTGATGCATGCCGGAATGGTCAACAGCACCGCGACCGAGCGGGCGCAACGCGAGCTGGCGGACGTGTTGTTGAAGCCGCCCCTGCCCAATATCGACCTCCTCGACTGGCAGGCTTTCGATCGCGCGATTCAAGCCGGCTATGACTACGCACGCATTGCGCTCGACCAGCTGCCCGCGATACCGCGCCTCATACCGGCCGCGCTCAGCGCGGTCAGAACCAATTCGGCGGTCGTTGAACTGGAACGGAGAATTGCCGCCACGATTGCAGCGGAATAGGAGCCTGTCTCAAGTCAGGCTCTTCGCGATACTGTCGACCCATTCGAGTTCCGCGGGGCTGTACTGCGAATAATTGAGCCGATTCAAGCTGACGGGTTGAATTTTGCCGCCCGCCGCCGACTGGGAAATGCGAAAGCAATGAAACTCATGTTCACGGCTCGCCGCAAAACCGATCACGAACTGGACTTCACCGGAATCCTGCGACCAAGAGGCGTTGACCCGCTGGTCGCAAATGACGAAAAAGGCATCATCCGCCCGCCGCGAGCCGAAGGCCCCTGCTTCGCACAGGCCCTCGAGAAACGCGCGCACTTGCGAGATCAGCGTCTCGGCAACGTCGGCCGGGGAGCGGCCGGCAGCGATCCAGCGCGTTCCGCACTCGATACTGTTCAAAATGAATAGCGCCAGGCGGCGCGCCGGCAGGTAGCGCCAATCGGCATTCGCCGTATTGCCGGCGGCCAAGGTGCGTCCGCGCACGCTCATGCGCCCCGTCGAGCGTATGGCCTGTACGGTATTGACGCCCAAGCTCGCGAGTCTCATGCGCCGATCTTCGCCCACCAGACAGGCCGGCCTGAAGCCGGGACGCAGAATGGGCTCCTCACGCTCCGTCTGGAGCCACACCGGGGAGGTCTCATCGCATCGCGCCAGCATGCCGGCCACCGCTCCGCACGGCGCGAAAGACTCAAAATGGCCTCGAAGCTTATCGTGCGCGAGCACGCGCGGAAAATACATCAGCGCATTTTCATTGGGAAAATTCCAATCGCGCAAGCCCGCCAGGGCATCATCGGCGGTCTGCCAGCTCGACGGCGGATCGACAATCAGCAGTGCGCGGCGCTCCTTGCAATAGCGCGCCGCAACCAACAGGGCGCTCGGTCCCACGTCCTGATCGCGCGACAAGGGCGGAATGCACAGAAAATTGAAGTACGCTGCGTGATCGAGCGCGAATACGCCCGTGTGATCCTGACTCGAACCGATCAGGTCGTAGTCGGTGAGCGGCGCGCCATCGTCGCCGTCGGTATTCAAATTGATGTAGGCGGTGGCAAGGCCGCTGGCCGGATCCAAGGTTCGATCGGGCCGCTGCGCCGGCATGTCCCCCTTGAGTCGAATCAGTGCGGATTGCGCGATCGCGCGCGGCAAGTAGCGCTCGTCGGTCGGCGACATCGAGAGCCGCTGGAATATCTCCTGATCTTCGACTTGGCCGGTGCCTTGAGCGCGAACCCGCTGCACGGTCAGATTGAACAGGCCGATCTCATCTATGGCGATATTGTCGTAGTCGACGCTGGCCCGCAGGAATTCGCGTGTTCCGGGCCGCAGTGCGTGCAGACGAAGTGCCTCTGAGCCCGCCTTCAAGGTCAGCGTTGCGGAGCGGGCGCCGTTGACCACGCGGACGATCAAGGCCTCGCGGCCGCCGTTATCGAAGAATTGCTCGATGGCGTAGCCCAAGAGGCTGGGCTGCCACAGGCCGCCGAACACGTACTGGAATTCCGCGAAACTCTTGATGAAGACGGGACGATTGACCGGACCGCGCAATGTGCGGCCGACGAAGGCGGTGCGCGCCGCGGACAGGCGCGAAATTGATTGGTCGGGGCCGCGTTCTTCGGCGACCTGTAGTTCTAAATTGCTGGGCGTCACCAAATTCTAGTCATTAGAGGTGCACTTCGCGGACTGTACCACAAGTCCTTCCTCGCGACGCCGCTGCTCTTCGATGCGCGCCTGCTCCGCTTCGGCCTTCTTGCGCGATATCTCCTCGAGCATGACCTTCATCCACTCGCTGATCATTCGTCCGTCTCTTGCTTCGGAACGACGATGGCTTCGATCGCCTTGACCGTTTCCGGATGGTAGCCGGGGCGTGCCTTGGCGTAGACGCGTTTGGCGACAACTGCGCCTGAGGGCGTTTTCATCAGCGCCTCGTACAGCGGCGCAATGAGCTTGCGGCGTCCGACGGTTTTCAAGTATTCCTCGAGACGCGGAAAACTCGGCTGGTAGTCATTGGCGATGACCAGCTTGAACCAGCTATGCGCGATCTCCGCATTCGGGCTCTTGCTGAATCCAAATGCCTTGTCGAGATCGGCCAGTTGCGAAGCCGGCAGCGTCGCGGGCATGTTGTTCAGAAAGTACAGCCACTGCTGAGCGTTCCAATCCATGCCCAGTTTCTTCGGCGCGAGTTTGCCGGCGAGCCATGCCGCTCTCGCCTCGTCCACCGGTTCAAACATCGTGGTGACCGGCAGCACGGCATCCGCGGGCAACCCGGGGCTCAAGACCCATGCGTTCACTTGAGTGCGGTTGACGATGCCTGGAAATCGATCGAGTAGATTCTCCTGCAGGTACGCCAAGAACTGCTCGGTGGTGATGCTCTTGAAGGCAAAATGCTCGAAATAGCCCCGCAGAAACGCATCGAAGTGTTCCCTGCCGAACTTGGCGTCGAGGTAATTCAGGAACAGCCGGCCCTTTTCATAAGGAATTTCGCTGAACACGTCGTCCGGATCGCGGTCGCGCAAATCGATGGCAAGAATCTGGTCGGCAGGCTTCAGTTTTGCAAGATCGGACCGCAGCGATTTCAAGCCGAGTACGGCCTCCATGGAGGAACGCTGCTCCCCGTACACCGCGCTCATGATGCGACCTTCCATATAGTCGGTGAAGCCTTCGTTGAGCCACAAATCGCGCCACGTGGCATTGCCGACCAGGTTTCCCGCCCACGAGTGCGCCAGCTCATGCGCGATCACGGACACCAGACTCTTATCGCCCACCACGACCGTCGGTGTGATGAAGGACAGCCGCGGATTCTCCATGCCGCCTTCCGGAAAGCTCGGCGGCATCACCAACACGTCGTAGCGCGACCAACGATAGGGCCCGAACATCTTTTCGTTGGCCTGTATCATCGATTCGGTATCCGCGAATTCTTTGGCGGCCTCATTGATCATGGACTTTTCCGCATACACTCCGGTGCGCGGCCCGGTTTCCCGGAATTCCAGATCGCCCACCGCGAGGGCGATCAAGTAGGAAGGTACCGCCTCGGGCATGACAAAGGTGTAGTCGCCGTTGCGCTTCGCTTTCGGATCATTCTCGGCGCTCATGACCGCACGCATGTCCGAATCGGTATGCACTTTGGCCTTGTAGGTAGCTCGCACCTGCGGCGTGTCCTGCAGGGGAATCCAGCTGCGCGCACTGATGGGTTCGGAATTCGTATAGAGAAACGCTTTGTGCCGGGCGGTTTGCTTCGGCGTCAACCATTGCAACGCCGCGGAAGCCGGCAGTGTTTCGTAGTCGATTCTGATCACTTCGGTGCCCCTCTTTGAGGGCGGCAGATCGATGACCAGCGCGCTGCCCAGGATGGGATCGGGTTTCTCCAAATGGAACGGACGGCTGACCCAGATCGTTTGATTCTTGGCGGTTGCTCCCAGGACATCCGTGGCCTTTTGGGTAACATCCAGGATCATGAGGTCCTTGGTGTCGAGCACGAGCTGGGTGGCCCGCGGATCCACGCGCTTCAGCTCCAGCGCCGCGCGGCCGGTGATGCTCTGGAACTTCATATCGACCCGCAGATCAAGATCCAAGTGCGTGACTCGAAATTGATCCAAATTGGCATAGGTGTGATAGTCGAAATTCGGATCGATGGCGCCTAAGTCGACGCGCTGTGCGCTCAAGGCAAGGCCGCCCGACATGGCGAGTGCGAGGCCCGCCGCACACGAGCGCATCATGGGATTCCTACCGGCGCCTTGTCACGTCCGTTGAGCAAATCATTGAAGGTCTTTTCATCCAGGAGCAAGCCGGACTGACCGTCCCAGTTCGAGCCTTCCGGCACTGTGTTTTGCACCAACAGACCTTGGGCGACGACGGCATCGACGCCGTCACCGTCGCCGCCGCCGCCGTCGCCGGTTACCGGCACCGGCACCGCCCGCGGCGAGTGCGCCAGGTCGCCGACGCGCTGCCAGTCGATTTCATCGTCGTGCTGCGCAATCTTGCCGCGCTGCTTCGGATGCAGCAGATTGGCGAGCAGGCGCTTGCGATCCTTGGTCCAATTGCGCGAATCGTCTTCC
>DATHFW010000240.1:0-7896 GCA_035317945.1 Steroidobacteraceae bacterium
GCGCAAGGCGAGCGGCATCGGAGCTTAGGCTCCCGACAATTCCGGCATGACCGATATCAGTTCTCAAACCCTGCACATCGTCGCCAAGGAACTTGCGGCGACCTTGAACGATGCGCGCGCCTCGCTCGAGGCGTACGCGGACCGCCCTGACCAGCGCGCGCTGCTCGAGAAGTGCGCCGACCAATTGCACTCAGCGCACGGCGTCCTGCGCTTGGTGGAGGTCTACGGCGCGGCGTTGCTCGCCGAGGAGATGGAACACGTCACGCGCTACTTGCTGAGTTCAGGCAACGACCAGAAGCGGCAGGTCGACGGCCTCGATGCCCTGATGCGCGCCATGGTGCAACTGCCGACCTATCTTGAACGCGTCTTGTCGGGCGGGCGGGATCTGGCGCTGGTGTTGCTGCCGTTGCTCAACGATTTGCGATCCGTGCGCGGCAGCCCCTTGCTGTCCGAAGGCACGCTATTGCTGCTCAACCTCAAGTCCGATCAAAACGCCAAACCGCAACTGACCCAGGGCGAGCAGTCGATTTCAGTGGCGCAGTGGGCGCGCCGGCTGCGGCCGCGATTCCAGATCGGCCTGCTGGGGTACATCCGCGGCGAACGGACCGTGCAGAATCTGGAAATTTTGGCGAAGGTGACCGAAAAATTGGAGCAGGTCGCGACGACGCAACCCGTATTCCAATTGTGGTGGGTTACCGGCGCCATCCTCGAGGCAGTTCGAGCCAACGGACTCGAAGGCAGCGCGACCTTGAAGCGCCTGCTCGGCCAGGCGGATCGGCAAATCAAAGCGCTGTACGAACTCGGCGAAGGCCGCTACTGCGAAGACCCGCCGATCGACCTGTTGAACAATCTGCTCTACTACGTCGCCCGCGCGACGACCAGCGGCGGCCGGATCGGCGCCGTGCGCGCTTCTTTCAAGCTTGCCGAGCTTCTCCCGGTCGACGACACGATCGAGCACGAGCGGGAGAGCCTTTCGGCGCCCAGCGTCAAATTGATGCGCACCGTAGCGGCCGCCATCAAGGAAGACCTGTCGAAGGTGAAGGACGTATTGGACATTTTCGTGCGTCGCGGCGGCGGCCAAAGCGCCGAACTGCAGCCGCAACTCGAGCTGTTGAAAAAAATCAGCGACACCTTGGGCGTGCTGGGCTTGGGAGAGCTTCGCCAGCGCGTACAAGATGAAATTTTGGCGCTGTCGCAAATCGTCGCGGACGGCAAGCCGCCGACCGAAGAGTCCTTGGTACAGGTCGCCGGCGTTTTGTTGTCGGTCGAAGACAGCCTCGATGAACAACTGGTGCGGCTGATCCTGCCGACACCGTCCGCCGACGTCGCCGCCGATTTTCCGCAGGGCCAGGACCACGAATTCAGGCAGGTGAGCGAGGCGGTACTGCGCGAATGCATCGTCAATTTGGCGCGCATCAAAGAGGCGGTCTCCACCGCCGTGCAAAAGCCAAACGAATTTTCGCCGCAAGGCCTGGACAATGTACCGCAGCTGTTGCGCGGTATAACCGCAGGCCTGCTGATGCTGGGCAAGGGGCGCGCGGTGGAACTGATGGATGCCGTCGGCGCACAAGTGCGCAAGCTCATCGAGCCGGGCGCCTCGCCGCCTGATCCCATCCATCTTGAACGAGTGGCCGATGCAATCGTCAGCATCGAGTACTACATGGAGACCGTGCAGAACGGGCGCACCGATCCCTGGTACATGTTGGACAACGCCGAGATGTGTCTCAAGACACTGGCGGATGATGAGACGCTGTCGCGTCTGCCGGACTTGAGTCTCACCAGCAGCGAAGCGGCGAAGACCATGAAGCTGGACCCGGCCGAAACGATAGCCATGGAGCGCACCAAACGCGCGCACGCGGCGACGAATCCGCTGATCGCGGTGCCTGAGCCGGAGGCGGTCGACCCGCAATTCGTCGAACTATTCATCGAGGAAGCCAAGGAAGAGATCGCCTCGGTGCAAAAGACTTTTCCGCAGTGGGATCAAAATCCCATGGACTTCGAATCCTTGTCCTCCATGCGCCGCAGCTTTCATACCTTGAAGGGCAGCGGACGCATGGTCGGCGCCCGTTCGATGGCGGAGTTCGCGTGGTCGATCGAGAATTTGCTGAATCGAATCATCGACAAAACCCTGTCGCGCACGCCGGGAATGATGGGATTGCTGCGCAGTTCCGTGGCCGCGCTGCCCCAATTGGTCGAGCAGCTGGAGACTGGCCGCCAAGGCTCCGCGCCCATTGAAGCGCTGATGAGCCGCGCTTTCGCCTTCGCTGATGGCCGCGAGCCGGAACAGGCAAAAGCCAATGTCGCGCCCGAGGATCGGGCCGGATCCGATGCCAACAGTGCGGCGACGAGCTGGGGCGGGGTGACGGTCGCGGCTCAGAAGCCGTCGATGGATCCGGCGCTGCATGAAATCTACAGCAAGGAAACTTCGAGCCACCTGGCCGATATCCGCGAATACTTGCGCAAACGCTCTGACCAGCCGGCGCCGCACGAGCTGCCCGAGACGGTGTACCGGGCGATTCACACGTTGAGCGGCAGCTCCAAGATGGCGGAAGCGCGCCACGGCATTCGAATTACCGAGCCGCTGAACCATGTCATGCGCAAGGTGTTCGACAGCGGCCACGGACTGTCCGATTCGGGCCTTGCGACTCTCGAGCACTCGGTGCGCGCCATCGAAAACGTGCTGTCGCATATCAACGAGGCGACGGGATTTTTCTCCGATCAGCCGGCCCTGTTGACCCGCCTGCGCGAGCTGGAGGCTGAAGTCGACGCCATGCTCGCCCGCGCGGCCAGTGATACCAGCGCCTCGGCCATCGTGCCAGCGCTCATGACTCCGGCTCAAGAGGCCGTGCAAGAGCTGGCGCAACAGCCAGTGCAAGAGCCAGTGCAAGAGCCAGTGCAAGAGCCAGTGCAAGAGCCAGTGCAACAGGCAGTGCAAGAGTCAGTGCACGAGCCAGTGCAACAGCCAGTGCAAGAGCCTGCGCAAGAGCCGGCGCCCGGCGAAGAATTCGATCACGAGATCGCCAATATATACAGCGAAGAGGCGACCGAGCTGCTCGAGTCCGCACAGGCCTCGCTGAGTGTTTGGAACAAGGATCGCCAGGACAAGCAGCCGGTCGCCGAACTGCAGCGTCAGCTGCACACCCTCAAGGGCGGGGCACGCATGGCCGGAATCGCCGCCATGGGCGATTTAAGTCATGAGCTCGAAACCCTGGTGCTGCAGATCGATACCGGCGCGGTGACGGGCAATGACCACGCGCACGCAGTCATGCAGGCCAGCCTCGACGAACTCTCGCGCATGCGCGATTTGGTGAGTGCGGGAACTCTGCCGGGCAAGGCGCGCGACCTGATTGCCCAGATTCGCGGCTTGGCGAATCAGCCGGAAACCAGCCAGTCAGCAGCCGCACCTGCAGCAGCCGCGCCTGCAGCAGCCGCGCCAACCGCGGCCGCGCTGCCGGCAAGCGCCGCGCCGCCCGCAACTCACGTGTCAGCGGCGCCCGCGCCTGCGGCGATCTCCGCCCCGGCCGCGATCCCGACACCCGCACCCGTGGCGCGCGCAGCGGCTGCGCCGCCTAGCCCCAGCGCGCCGCCGGAGCGCACCCCGGAGCCGGCGGCGGCGAACGAAGATGTCTCGGCCCTGGAACTGAGCAGCGCTCCGATTCTGCCGGGCCGCGAAGCGGCGCCGGTGGAACGGGTGGAAATGGCGCGCGTGGACGCCGACCTGCTCGACACCATGCTCAACAATGCCGGCGAGGTCAGCATTTTCCGCGCTCGCTTGGATCAACAAGTCAACTCGATCGATTTCAATCTGGCGGAGTTGGCGCGCACCGTGACCCGCTTGAAAGAGCAATTGCGCGGGCTGGAAATGGAGACCGAGGCGCAAGTCCTGCATCGGCATCAAGACATTGAGCCGCGGCGCGACGACTTCGATCCTCTGGAATTGGACCGCTACTCCTCTTTGCAGCAGTTCTCGCGTGCGCTGGCTGAAACGTCGGGCGACGTTGCCAGCATCCAGGGCCTGCTCGAGACATTGACGCGCGAGGCGCAAAGTCTTTTGACGCAGCAGGCGCGGGTCATTACCGAATTGCAGAACAGCCTCATGCGCACGCGCATGGTTCCCTTCCAGCGCCATGTGCAACGCTTGACGCGGCTGGTTCGCCAGGCGGCCAACGACACCGGCAAGCGCGCGGAACTCGCGGTGCAGGGCGCGGCCGCGGAACTCGATCGCCAGATGTTGGAGCGGATGGTAGCGCCGCTCGAGCACATGCTGCGCAACTCCGTCGTGCACGGCATTGAAGCCCCGGATCGGCGAACCTTGCTCGGCAAGCCGGATGTGGGCCGAATTTCGATCAGCTTGGAACGCGACGGCGCGGAAATCGTCATCGTGGTGGCGGACGACGGCGCCGGGATCAACGTCAAGTTGATCCGCGAGAAAGCGGTTGCGCTCGGCCTGATCGATGCGCACGCGAAACTCACCGACGAAGAGGCGGTGCAGCTCATATTGGAGCCGGGCTTCAGCACCGCCGGTCATGTCACCCAAGCGGCCGGCCGCGGCGTCGGCATGGACGTGGTGGCGACCGAAGTCAAAAAACTCGGCGGCGGCTTGTTCATCGATTCGACCTACGGCAAGGGATCGCGATTCACCATTCGCCTGCCTTTCACGCTGGCAATCAGTCAGGCGCTGATCGTGCGCGTCGCTGAAGAAACCTATGCCCTGCCGCTGGCGACCGTGGAAGGCGTGGTGCGGTTGCCGAGAAATATTGTGGCGCGGCATTTGGGCAAGGAGGCTGCGCTGTTCGAATACGGCGGCCAAAAATACCGCTTCCAACATCTCGGCTCGTTCGTGGGTTTGGGCGCCACGCGTCTGCCGGAGTTGGACGTATCGATGTCGGTGGTGCTGATTCGCGCGGGCGAACATTCCACGGCGCTGGTTACCGATGAATTGGTCGGCAGCCGGGAAATCGTGGTGAAATCCCTGGGGCCGCAGATATCCGCCATCCGCGGCATCGCAGGAGCCACGATTTTGGGCGACGGGCGCATCGTCCTGATTCTGGACATGGGTTCATTGGTGCGCTCGGAATGGCGCGCGCGCCCGACAGAAACGGCCGTCCTCGATCAGCGTGATCGGCGCACGTTCGCGCTGGTGGTGGACGACTCGATCACGGTGCGGCGGGTGACCCAGCGCCTGCTCGAGCGCAACGGCATGCGCGTGCTGACCGCCAAAGACGGTGTTGATGCCGTATCCCTGCTGCAAGAGAATCTGCCGGATATCATATTGCTGGATATCGAAATGCCGCGCATGGACGGCTACGAAGTGGCGTCCCACGTGCGCAACGATTCGCGCCTGAAGCACATTCCGATCGTGATGATCACGTCACGGGTCAGCGAGAAACACCGCGCGCGAGCCATCGAGCTCGGCGTGGATGATTATCTGGGCAAGCCATACCAAGAAAGCCAGCTGCTTGACGCCATTGAGCCGCTCGTCAATCGGCGCAGCGCCGTCGCTCGGTAGAGGTGTCCTATGTCCGAATTGCGCGACGAGCTGTACAGCTTGCTGGTGCCCCTGGCGGGGGAGCGGCTGATCGTGCCGCGCGCCTGCGTAGCCGAGGTGATCGGGTATCAAGTACCCGCTGAAATGACCAATGCGCCCCCGTGGTACGTGGGCGTCGTCAGCTGGACCGGACGCAACGTGCCGATAGTCTCATTCGAAGGCGCGATGGGTCTGCCGCTCCCAAGCATCTCGACTCGCACCCGAATCGTGATTTTCCATGCCGCCGGCGGCCACGTGAAGGCCGGTTATTTCGGCATGCTGACGCAAGGATTTCCGCAGCTGGTGCGCGTCAATGCCGATGTGGTGCGCGCCGATGCCTCACGCAGTTTTTCCGAGCGATCGCCGGTCATCTGCCAGGTGCGCATGGTCAACGAGACGCCCCTGATACCGGATTTGCAGCGCCTGGAAGAAATGATTGCCGAGGAAACCTCGGTCATGCCGTGATTGCCGGTAACTCGGATCAGTTGTACTCGCTCAGACTCGGTCTGATATGCGCTGTCCGATTTGTGCCCTCTCCAGCCTGTCGCCAGAGTCCGTTTTCAGGTATTAGAACCGCGAACGCCAGCAAATTGTTAGGCGTCACGCAGCCAGCCATCCTTCACGCATCCTTCTATTCGCGTGACCATCCACGCATATAATTCTGGTGCATGATCGCGCACTGGCTGACTGACGCGAAGTACCTGCGAACGACTAATAGATTGCTCTTTCCAGTTCTGGCCCTGAGTCGCAAGGTTGACAATGAATGGCATCAGTCGATCTAGGACCCTGACCCAGCGGCTCTCTAGGGACTCCTGCGCCTCATATTCCAGCCAGAGATCGTGAAGGGTAAAGCCGAAGCTAACGCCGTGCGACGCAAGTCTCTGGATACATCGTAGCTCTGCGTCGTGCTGATCCGAGCGAGCCACTCCGTAGACAGGCGTGTCGCCTGCATCGATCTCGCAAATGTCGTGGATCAAGGCCATTACTAGCGCCTTGTGCAAATCAAGCGGCAAGTCCAACTCATGAGCGATGGTCAATAGTCCAAGTGCCAAATGCCAACTGTGCTCCGCGGAGTTTTCTCGCCGGGACAGATCACTGACGTATGCCTTGCGGTTCACGAGCTTGAGACGCTCTAGATCGGTGAGAAAGGCAACAACGGCCGGGAGGTTATCCTTCATGACCGTCAACAGTTAAAAATGTGAGGAAAAACGTCGTATACGCGGCACAGATTTATCCAATGGCATCGATGCGCTCCTTGCAATCCGGCGGGGACCATAGTTATCGGATTAAGCTTATCGCACGTCGCGAATGGCTGCTTCAAGGCGCCGATTTCGTGAGGTCCAATGGCGGGTGTTGGCCCGTCAGCCGCCGCTCGCACGCGACCTCGAAACGGGTGCAGTTATAGCCGTCTAATACCTAGTCCGACGTCACCGCCGAGTTTAGACGCGCGAAAAGTTCCTGCGCTTCCTTCTCAGGTAAATCCTCGTCCGGATTGCCCGGCCCCTCGCCACCCGCGGGCAGCGCCTCTTGATAGAAAATTATGATCTCCGTCTTACCTTCAGGATCCGCCGCTCGCGCGAGACGCGCAACGCGCCACCAACGCTTAAGCTTGTATCCCTTCGAAGTCAGGTACGCTTTAGTCCTCGCAACTTCTAGGTCAGGATGTTCGGCAATCTCCGGGGCGTCATTCGCCATGAAGGTGCCGTGTCGATAGACGGCACTCCCCCACTGCATCGGCGGACGAGCGGGGTAGACGAATCGAAACGATGAGCCGACCTGAGCATGTTCGAATTGCACAATGACGAGCCGACGCACCGTCTTATCCGGCGCACTGTCGACGAAGATGTAGCGCTCGACCCAAGTGTCACCTCGGATCGGAAACCCCAACACCGGGGTGAACGCCTTGTCCACCTGCAGCTGGATCTTCGGCTGATCTGGGGAAATCAGCACGTTCCCTTCGACCTGGCGCACCGCCATGTCGGGCGGCCGCACTTGCGCCCCGACGGCGGAACATGTCAGAGACAGAAGGAGCGCCGATAGAACGAACACCGTAGCGGTCCGAGCAGTCTTCAACGCGGTTTAGGTTTCATACGAACACATAGCCTGCTCGAAGGGAAGGAGAGGGCGCATAAGCCCCCGCGACGCGTACTCCAGAATCGACCCGTTGCTGGCAGTTGCGAGTGACTCTTATTGAGAAGCCGCAATGACCGCCGATGGGGGCCTCGGGCGCCGGGCAGCGAAGGCAGGTCTTGCGACTTGACCCGTCCGGCCCGGAACCCTCGACGACAAACACAGACTAGAATTGGGAATCCGCTACTGGTCCGCCCATGCCCAACCAGTGATTTGCCATCCGGAACTACCTTTTTTCA
>DATHFW010000241.1:0-17169 GCA_035317945.1 Steroidobacteraceae bacterium
GATCTCGCGCCAGCGGGCGCGAAATTCAGGGTTGTCGGCCAGGGGTTCAAGCGCCTGGAGCCGGCTCAAATCCTTGATCCAGCCGTCGCCGATGTGCTCCGTGATGAGCTGCGACAGTTGCGGATTGCTCAACACCATCCAGCGGCGTGGGGTCACGCCGTTGGTCTTGTTGCTGAATTTCTGCGGCCACATTTCGTAGAAATCTTTGAGCACATCGCGCTTCAGAAGCTCTGAATGCAGCGTCGCAACGCCGTTGATCGCGTGACTGCCGACGCACGCCAGATGCGCCATGCGCACGTAGCGCTCGCCCGTTTCGTCAATCACCGACATGCGCACGATGCGCTCGTCATCGCCTAGAAACCGAATCCGTACTTCTTCGAGGAAGTGCGCATTGATTTCATAGATGATTTGCAGAATTCGCGGCAGCACCCGGCCGAATACTTCGATGGGCCAGCGCTCCAGCGCCTCCGGCAGCAGCGTGTGATTGGTGTAGGCAAAGGTCTTGCGCGTCACGTTCCACGCATCGGCCCAGGGCAACAGCGCCTCATCGACCAGCAGCCGCATCAATTCTGCGATGGCGACCGCAGGATGCGTGTCGTTGAGCTGTACGGCGAATTTCTCGTGGAATTGATCCACCGGTATTTTTTGCGTATGCAGGATTCGCATCATGTCCTGCAGTGAACAGGACACGAAGAAATACTGCTGCTCCAGACGCAACTCTTTGCCGCGCGCCTGCTCGTCGTTTGGGTACAGGACCTTGCTCAAGTTTTCCGAGGCTACTTTTTGATTGACCGCACCGTAGTAATCGCCGCTGTTGAAAATCGCGAAGTCGAAGGACTCCGGCGCCTCGGAGCGCCATAACCGCAGTGTGTTCGCGTTGTTCGTCTTGTAACCCAGGATGGGTGTGTCGTAGGGCACGCCGATGACGGTCTTGTGCGGCACCCAGCGAACCTTGAGGCGATTCTGTTCATCGACATACGGTTCGGCGCTGCCGCCGAATTTCACTTCGACCGCCCACTCGGGCCGCTTCAATTCCCACGGATTGCCGAAGCGCAGCCATTTGTCCGTTTTTTCGACCTGCCAGCCGTCGACGATTTCCTGATGGAAAATGCCGAATTCATAGCGAATTCCATACCCGACCGCCGGAATTTCCAGAGTGGCCAGCGAATCGATGAAACAGGCGGCCAGGCGGCCCAAGCCGCCGTTGCCCAGGCCCGGTTCTTCCTCCTGCTGCAGCAACTCATCGAGATTCAAGCCCAGCTCGGTCATGCACTCCCGAACTCGATCCAGAATGCCGAGATTGATCAGGTTATTGCCCAAGTGCGGTCCCATCAAAAACTCGGCCGAGAGATACGCCACCGTGCGTGAGGCCTGTTTGGTGTAGGCGGCCGCGGTGCTGATCCAGTGCTGCAGCATGCGGTCGCGCACTGCGTAGGCCAGCGCCATGTAGTAGTCATTCTTGGTGGCCAGGGCCGGAAACTTACCCTGCATATAGAACAAGTCGTCCAGGAAGGCGCCCTTGAGGGCTTCCTTGCTGAGCGCCGTGCGGTCGTCATCGAGATTCATTTCGGATGTCAAGGTGACCACATGACCTCGACGGGTGTGCGCGTCTGGCGCAGCACCGCGCGCAACGGCATGTCCTGCACGGGGCCCTGCGCGCTCGCAGCAAGGTACGTGCGCCACTTCTCATCGCCGGCGATGAGCACAACTATGCGACGCGAGTCGAGCAGCGCACTCAAATTCAAACTCAAGCGCGAGTGCGGAACAACCGGCGCGCGCATCCCCACACATCCAGGAACGGCGGCCGGGTTGAGGGCGCTCAAGAGATTGGGCGAGCCCGGGAAAAGCGAGGCCGTATGGCCATCATCGCCCATGCCAAGAACCACCGCATCGAAGGGACGGGGCACGCGCGCAAAGGTCTCCCACGCCGACACGGCGCCCATGTCCGGCGTGGGAGCGCCATTCTTCAGGCCCAGAAACCGTGCCGCCGCCGCCGGTCCTTGGAGCAGTACCTCGCGCACCAGCTTCTCGTTGCTGGCGGGGTCTGAAGGGTCAACCCAGCGTTCATCGGCGAGCGCGACACGAACCAGGCTCCAGTCGAGTTCTTCGCCGCGCAGCAATTCGAACAGCCTGGTCGGGGACTTTCCGCCGGATACGACCAGGCTGGCCAGTCCTCGCGCCGCAATGGCTGTCTTCAGGCTTGCGGCAATTTGATCCGCAAGGGCACGCGACAAGACTTCGATGTCGGAGAATTTTGTGGCAGGCGGCAATGAGTTCATGCAACCAGCGTAGCATTTGCGCGCCACGGGGAATACCCAGGCAGGCTCCCGAGTCTTGACGCTGTGGCACAATGCGCGCACCCCCCTGGTCGGCGCGCTGCCGAGGTTCCCGATGAAGGATTTGACCGACAGTTCGATCGTCAAGAACATTTTGCAAATGGCACTGCCCATCGCGGCAGGCATGTTCTTTCAGACACTGTACTTTCTCATCGATCTGTACTTTGTGGCCGGGTTGGGTGATGCCGCGATCGCGGGCGTGGGCGCCGCGGGCAATGTCATGTTCGTCGTGTTTGCGGCCACGCAGGTACTGGGCGTGGGCACTGTCGCGCTGATATCGCACGCTGCGGGGCGCAAGGACCGGGCGGAAGCGAATTTGGTTTTCAATCAGAGCCTGGCGTTCTCTGCGAGTTGCACCGTAGTTACGATGGTGCTGGGGCTTTGGCTTGGGCCTTATTATGTGGGAACGCTCGGCGCGAGCCCCGCAACCGTGACCGCCGGAATTCAATACCTGTACTGGTTCCTGCCGAGTCTTGCGCTGCAGTTCGCACTGGTCGTCATGGGCTCGGCGTTGCGCGGGACGGGGATCGTTCAACCGACCATGATCGTGCAGGTCTTGACCGTGATTCTGAATGCGGTTTTGGCGCCGATCTTGATTGCCGGCTGGGTGACAGGCCATCCCATGGGTGTCGCCGGCGCAGGTCTCGCGAGCTCCATTTCGGTGGCGGTCGGCGTCGTCATGCTCGCCTTGTATTTTCACCGCCTGGAAAAATATGTCGGATTCGCCCCTGCGCTGTGGCGTCCCCAGTTCGCGGTATGGCGCCGGCTGTTGCGGATCGGCCTGCCGGCGGGCGGGGAATTTCTGCTCATGTTTTTTTTGATGGCAGTCCTGTATTGGGTTCTGCGCCGCTTCGGCCAGGACGCCCAGGCCGGATTCGGCATCGGCATGCGCATGATGCAAAGCATGTTCTTGCCGGCGATGGCGGTGGCGTTTGCCGCCGCGCCCATCGTTGGACAAAACTTCGCCGCCGGCAAATTTCTTCGGGTTCGCGAAACCTTCACGCTGGCGACGCTGATCGGCGGCTGCATCATGGTATTCCTCACCCTGTTTTGCCAGTGGGGTTCGGCCTGGGTGATCGGCGCCTTTACCAAGGATCCGACCGCCTTGGCGGTGGGCACCCAGTATCTGCAGGTGATTTCGTGGAATTTTCTGGCGTCAGGATTCGTGTTCACGTGCTCGGCCGTCTTTCAAGGACTTGGCAATACGGTGCCGGCGGTCTTAAGTTCCGCGAGCCGGGTCGTCACTTTCGCCTTGCCGGTGCTCTGGATGTCGACGCAGCCGCATTTTGAATTGATCCACGTGTGGTACGTGTCGGTGGGCAGCGTCGCTTTGCAGGCGATCTTTAGCCTCTGGTTGGTGCTGCGAGAATTCAGGCTGCGCCTGCCCGCTGTCGCAGCCTCAGCCTCAGCACCTGCGCAATCCCCTTGACGCTCAAGACCTTTATTTCGCTCGCCGGCTGGAGCGCAGCGGCGCTCATCTTGGCGGCCTATGGCTTGCTGTCGTTCGGCAAGATTCAAGCGCGCTCTTGGATTTATCAGGTCATGAATATCGTGGGTGCGGCCGGATTCATCATCAATTGCGCCTATAACAATGCGTGGCCGTCGGTGGCCCTCAATGTCGTCTGGATGGGAATTGCGTTCTATGCGCTGCGGCGGAACTACAAGGCGTAGCGCATCAAGCGCGGGCGCTTTGGCGCGCTTGGCTTCCTGCAATGCCCAATCGCGCAGACCTCGCTCCGGAATACCTACGCGAAAAGCTCCGTGTAATCGCCTAGTCAGCGGTTCGAGATGCTCACTTTACTTCTATACGCAATCTGCGTATAGCATGTCCCAATGCGTGCATTCACAGGAAAGCTGCAAAATCTGCGGCTTTCACGATCTCTGCTCCGAAAGGGCTCAATTGGGACAGACCGCCGCACTCCATTGCCGAGTATCGACCGCCGATCAGACATGCGCCCGCCAAGAGCGGGATCTTCGCGCCTTCGCGAAGAAGGCCGGCTACAAGATCGTCGGCGTCTGGAAAGAAACCGCGTCCGGAGCCCAGCGCATCAAGGCGGACAGGTTTGCTCCGAAAGTCTTAAAGCTCGTCAGCGAAGGTCAGTCGTATCGGGAAATCAGTCATCGGTTGGGGCTTAGCAAGAATACCGTCCTTGAGATCGTGAAGCGTGACCGTGCGGCATAGCGCTTTATATTGCTGAGTGCCACCGGGAGTCAGGGCTATGAATAAGAAGAAATGCTATCTCTCTCTGTGGCTGGTAGTGATCACGCCGCTTGCCATCATTGCTGGCACTTTGGCGAGAGCCGCGGATGTCGGTCCGGGCTACGATATTGACATGAGCCAGATGATTCGAGCACGCGATGGCGTCGAACTGGAGGCCTGGATCACCAAGCCGTCTAATCTCAAGGTGAAAGCCCCGGCAATCCTAACGCTGACGCAATACGACATCGACGGTGGTCGCAACGCAGATTCCCCTGGTTCCTACGCCAGGCGCGGCTATGTGTTTGTACAAGCCTATGTCCGCGGCCGCGGGAAATCCGGCGGCGTCAAGAGCGACAACCTCGGAACGCAGGTTGGTCGGGATGGCTACGATCTGGTCGAATGGATCGCCGCGCAACCCTGGAGCGACGGACGAGTCGTCATGTTCGGAGGTTCCTACGTCGGCATGACCCAGTGGCAAACAGCCGCCCAGTTGCCTCCGCATCTCGCCGCCATAGCGCCCTATGTACCCATCTACCCCGGATGGGATATTCCGAATACCAACGGAATTCCGCAGGCGCAAACGGCGCTGATCCTGGGTTATGTATCGGGGCGCTCGCTCAACACCGGCTATGTGAGTAATCAAGAATATATCGCGGGCAAAATGCTGGAGGAGTACGCCGCCTACCGGCCGTTCAGTGAACTTGATCGTGCGATAGGCATCTCGGCGGATGACTGGTGGATGCTCGATGAACACGGACAAAGAATATCAATGATGAAGATGTGGCTGAACCACGTGGGCGATGGCGCATTCAATCTTGCGGCTGAACCGACAGTCGACAGCTATTCTCACATGAATTTTCCAGTCCTCACGGTCACCGGCTATTACGACGATGACCAGCCAGGGGCGCTGCACTACTACCGCAACTACGTTTCACATGCGCCCGCCGCCGCAGTCGCACGTCACCATCTGGTGATCGGACCGTGGGACCATTTCGCTACCCAGGCACCTACCAAGATGGTCGAAGGAGTCGCGATACCAGAGGCGGCGGTCATTGACATGCAGAAACTGCATGCTGACTGGTACGACTCTGTGCTGGGGCGCGGCGCGTCCCCCGCGCTGTTGCACGACACCGTGGCGTACTTCATGCTGGGTGCCGACGAATGGCGATATGCAAAATCTTTGGACGCGGCGTCATCGGGGAAGCAGCTGACGCTTTTCCTCTCCGATTCGGCGGGGACACCGCAGGATATATTCCATTCAGGACGGCTCACACCGAAGCCGAATGCCAAGGATCCGCCGGCCAGCATCGTCAGCGATCCTCACGAGCTGCCGGAACTCGAGGTCGCCAGTTATGCGGCAAACGAGGATTTAACAAGTCAGTTCCGCGCGTACCAGAAGCGGGCCGTGACATTTCATTCGGATCCGTTCGCCCAGGATACGGAGATCGCGGGGCACATTCGTTTGAATCTAGATTGCTCGGCCGATGCGTCCGACTTTGATCTGTGGGCACAAGTGCTAATGGTGCTCCCCGATGGCTCGACGGTTCGTTTAGGGGAAGATGTTCGCCGTGCCCGATTTAGGAACAGTCAGTTCAAAGAGGAACTCATCAAGCCGGGGCAGGTCGTACAGATCCCGTTCGAATTTAATTGGCTGGCGCGACGTATACCGGCCGGCGCGCGCCTTCGTTTGACTATTGCCCCTCTGAACTCACCGAACTACCAAAAAAACTTCAACACAGGTGGGCGAATGGGATATGAAAACATTGACGACGCGCGAATTGCGAACATTAGGGTCTTTCATGACGCTAAACGGCCGAGCCAGTTGATGCTACCGCTCGCCGCTGCGCGAGCCCCAGGTCCTTAGCGTACGTAATGGCCCCTTTCTTGAGGTAACCCCTAGCTGCGCGTAGCCGAGCGCTCGGTAGAAGCTAGCGCCATCTCGAGTGTCGGTGCGAAGTACAAGCGTGTGAAAGTGGGCGAATGCCGCACGCTCAATTTCCATTGTGACGGGATTGCAGTTCCGTGACCACTTGCGCCAGCGACAGCCCCTTTACCTTCAGCAGCAGCGCGGTGTGAAACAGCAGATCCGCGGCCTCGCCGATGATTTCGCCGTCGGATTGCGCCACGGCGGCCAAGGCCAGCTCCAGACCTTCTTCGCCGACCTTCTGCGCGATGCGGGTGATTCCTGAGTCGATGAGTTTTGCGGTATAGCTGCCTTCGGGCCGCGTGGCGATTCGCTGCGCCACGATTTGTTCGAGGGTTCCCAAAAAGGCGAGGTCTTGAGCGAGTGATCGCGGCGCATCCCGGCCCCAGCAGGTTGTCGTGCCCAAATGGCAGGCAGGTCCCAAGGGCTGCGCCAAGATCAGCAAGGTATCCTGATCGCAATCAACGGAAATACTGCGGACGTCGAGAAAGTGACCTGAACTCTCACCCTTGGTCCACAAGCGGCCCTTGCTCCGGCTCCAAAAGGTGACGCGGCCGGTGGCCTCAGTCGCCGCCAGGGCCTCGCGATTCATGTAGCCCAGCATCAACACCGCGCCGGAAGCGGCATCCTGAACGATGGCCGGCACCAAGCCGTTCATTTTTTCCCAATCAAGCGTGGGCAGCGTCATGGCCGTACCTCGATTCCCAGCGCGCGCAACTCGCACCGCAGGTTTGGAATGCTTATCTCGCCGGAGTGAAACACGCCGGCAGCGAGCGCCGCATCGACGTGCGCCGATTGGAAAACGTCGGCAAAGTGTTGCGCGGCGCCGGCGCCGCCCGAGGCGACCAGGGGTACGTGACAAATCTCACGCACCGCCTTGAGTTGCGCGATATCGTACCCGCCGCGCACGCCGTCGCTTGCCATGCAATTGAGAACGATCTCGCCGGCGCCGCGCCGCTGCACCTCTTCGGCCCATTCGAGCGTGCTGCGGGCCGTATTTCGCGAACGCCGCACGTCGCCGGTGAATTGTTGCACGCGGTATTCGCCCTCGATGGTTTGGCTGTCGATGCCGACCACCACGCATTGGGCGCCGAATCTCTCGCTCAATGCGTTGATGAGGTCAGGATTCTCGAGTGCGGGCGAATTGACGGATATCTTTTCTGCGCCGGCCGCCAGGACCTCCTCGGCTTCAGTCACCGAACGAATTCCGCCTGCAACGCAAAACGGGATATCCAAGGTGCGCGCCACGCGCGAAACCCAGGCGCGGTCGACGCTGCGACCCTCCGGGCTTGCGGAAATATCATAAAACACCAGTTCATCCGCTCCTTCATCTCGATAACGCGCCGCAAGATCCAAGATCTCGCCAACCACCCGGTGATCGCGAAAGCGGACGCCTTTGACGACCTGCCCGTCACGCACATCGAGACAGGGAATTATGCGTTTGGCAAGAATGGTTGCAATTCCTCGGCGGGAATCAAGTCTTCCAGCAATGCCTTGCCGCTGATGGCGGCGCTGGCGCCCACTTCCGCCAAGGCGTGCAGATCGTGAGCGTTGCGAATGCCTCCCGAGGCCTGCCATTCGATCTGCGGATAGCGTCGCACGGCTTCCGCATACAGGCCGATGTTCGGTCCCGTCAATGCGCCGTCACGGCCGACATCCGTACACAGCACATGTTTCAATTCCGAGGCCACGTAAGACTCGACCGCGCTCCACAGGGTGTGTTCGGATTGTCGCTGCCAACCATGGGTCTTGACTCGAGGTACGCCGTGATCATCGATGCACACATCGAAGGCCAGGGTGAGGCGGTCGGGGCCAAAATGCTCGAGCCACGCCTGCACTTGTTCTGCTTGAGTGAGGGCCGCACTGCCAACCACGACTCTCGCGACGCCGGCATCCAGCACTTGCGCGAGCGCCGCGGTATTGCGCAAGCCGCCGCCCACTTGCAGCTTGACGGCCTTCTGCGCCGCCAACTGCAGGATGATCGCCCGGTTGTCGAGGGTTCCGCCGCGAGCGCCGTCCAGATCCACGATGTGCAGCCAGTCGGCGCCCAAGTTTCTGTACTTGATCAGCAGCGTCTCAGGGTCGGTCGGATAGCGTGTTTCGGCCTCGAAGTTTCCATGCAGCAGCCGCACGCAATGTCCGTCGCGCAAATCGATGGCGGGAATGAGATGCATTGAGTGCTACAGCTCCAGGAAATTTCGCAGCAGGCGGGCGCCGACTTTGGCCGACCGTTCCGGGTGGAACTGGGCCCCGTAGAAATTGCGCCACTGCACGCAGGCGCTGAAATGCTCGCCATACTGCGTACTTGCGATGGTCGCGGCGCTCGCGGGCAGCGCGTAGCTGTGCACGAAGTAGGCGTAGTCGCCGGGACACAGGCCATCGAGCAAGGCGCTGGGACGCTCGATGCTCAGCGTATTCCACCCCATGTGCGGGACCGGACGGCCGCTCGCCGCCGCGAAGCGGTTGGCGAGTCCGGGGATGATGCCGAGGCATTGCGCCTGGCCTTCCTCCGACGCTTCGAACAGCAGCTGCATCCCTAAGCAAATGCCGAGCACCGGCTGTTGCAGCGATGGAATCAAGGTGTCCAGGTTTTTCTGCCGCAGCCGGGACATGGCATCCGCCGCTGCGCCCACTCCGGGCAGAATCACGTGCGAGGCCTCGCGGATCTGTTCCGAATCCGCCGATACAAGCGAATCTGCGCCGAGCCGCTGCAATGCAAACTGCAGCGAGGCGATGTTGGCGCCGCCGCTAGCGATGATCACGACATCGCCGGCGCTCACAGCATCCCCTTGGTGCTGGGCAGCTCCGTGCTCTCGAGGCGTATTGCCTGCCGCAGGCTGCGCCCCACGGCCTTGAAGCAGGATTCGATCATGTGGTGCGAGTTCTCGCCGCGTACGCTCAGGTGCAGGGCCGCGCCCAAGGATTCGCTCAAAGATCGGAAAAAATGCGGCACCAGTTCGGTGGGCAACTCGCCGACGCGCTCGCGGCTGAATTTCCCCTCCCAGACGAAGAAGGGTCTGCCGCTCAAGTCGAGCGCGACCTGTGCCTCAGCCTCGTCCATGGCCAGCAGAAAGCCGTAGCGCGCGATGCCCCGTTTGTCGCCCAGCGCTTCGCGCAGCGCGGCGCCCAAAGCCAACGCGCAATCCTCGACGGTGTGATGTTCGTCGATCTTCAAGTCGCCCACGCATTCAAGGTTCAATGCGAAGCCGGCGTGCTTTGCGATCTGCTCGAGCATGTGATCGAAAAATCCCAAACCCGTGGCGATGCTGCTCGGACCCTCGCGGGACAAATCGACCTCGACCGTGACATCGGTCTCCTTGGTCTTGCGATGAATGCGTGCGCGACGCGCTTGTCCCAAGATGCGGGCGGCGATGGCCGGCCAGGTTTCGCTCGGCTGGCCTTCCAGCCGGATTCGCAAGCCCTGAATGCCGAGATTCGCGGCGAACTCTAAATCCGTGTCCCGATCGCCGATCATGAAGCTGCCTTGCTTGTCGATTTCATTCGCGGCCAAAAACCCCGCGACCATGCCCAGCTGCGGCTTGCGGCAGGCGCAGTTTTCGCGCTTGAAGTGCGGGCAGATGCAGACCGCCTCGAACTCGATTCCCTGCGAACTGAACAGGTCCAAAATGAAGCGGTGCGCAAGCTCGAAGGATTCGCGCGGAAAGTTCGGCGTTCCCAATCCGTCTTGATTGGTGACCATTACCAAGGCGAAGCCGGCGCGCTGCAATTCCAGCAGCGCCGGCACGACGCCGGGCATGAGACGAATTTTCGCCAAACTGTCTACCTGTTCATCGGACACTTCCTCGTTCAGTGTGCCGTCGCGATCCAGGAAAAGTATGCGTCGGCCGCTCATGGCTGTCCCACGCAGCGCAATAGCGCATCGTTCTCGGCTCGCGTGCCCACGGAGACTCGCAGCGAGCGGGGCAGGGCGGGATGCGCACGCAAATCGCGCACGATCAGTCCGCCGCCCATGCTGCTCGCCATGAATCTGTCCGCATCGCGGCAATCGATCATTAGGAAATTGGCATCGCTGGGCCAAACCTGATCGACCAGCGGCGAGGCTGAGAGACCGCGCCGCAAATATTCTTTTTCCACGAGCAATGCTTCCAGCCGGCCTTGCGAGGCCGATATTTCAGTGGGTTCGAGGGCGCGCAGCGCAGCCTCGATCGTCGGTTGCGCGAGAGCGTAGGGCGGAATGACCCGCCTTGCCAATTCAATCAACTCAGGCGAGGCCAACAGCGCGCCGACGCGCGCGCCCGCAAGCGCATGGGCCTTCGACAGCGTCCGCAAGATGGCCAGTGTCTCGAAGCGGTCCAGCCATGGTGCGAGACTCGCTGCATGCGACCATTCGATATAAGCCTCATCGATCACCACGATGGCCTTGCCGTCGAGCGCCGTGCAAATGTGTTCGAGCGCCGCCCGCTCCAAAAGATTCGCGGTGGGATTGTTCGGCGAGCACAGGTACACCAGCTTGATGTTGGGGCGCCACGCGGCCAGGACCCGCGCCGCATCGATGCTCCACCCCTGATCGCGATTCAGCGGCAGCTCGATGACCTCGGCGCCTTGAATGCGCGCGGCAACTTGATACATGCCGAAGGTTGGACCGCATTGCAAAATCGCGTCGGCCCCCGCACGCAAATAAATTCGCGACAAAACGTCAATGGCCTCATCGGCCCCGCGAGTGCCGAGCACCTGGGTGGCCGGCACGCCGTAGAGCGACGCCAATCGATCGATGAGCGCCTGCGGCTGCGGCTCCGGATAGCGATTGAGACCGGCGCGCGTGCTGTCGCCGGCAGGCCGCCACGGCGCCTCGTTCGCGTGCAAGCGCGTGAGCGACGGCAGCCAGGCAGCATGCGCGTACGCCTTCAGCGTAACGATCTCCGGGCGCGCCAGAGAAATCACGGCGCTCATTGCAGCGCCTCCAGGCGGATCGTTACAGCCGCCGCATGGGCATCCAGGCCTTCAAGGCCGGCCAGCACTTGCGCGGTCGGGCCCAAGCCTTGGAGCCCCGCGGGCGTGAGTTCCTGTACGGTGATGCGCTTCTGAAAGTCTTCCAGCGACAAACCGCTGTAGGATCGAGCGTAGCCGTAGGTGGGCAGGGTGTGATTGGGTCCGCTGCAATAATCGCCCATGGTCTCCGGCGACCATGGCCCAAGGAACACGGCTCCCGCGGCCGTGACTCGCGGCAGCCAACTGCGTGGTTCGCGAATTTGCAGCAGCAGATGTTCCGGCGCGTAACTATTGGCAATGTCGAACGCCGTCTCGAGCGCGTCAACGACGATGAATCGCATCGCCTTCAGTGATTCCGTCAGGATTCGTGCGCGGAACAGCCGGATGCTTTGGCGCTCCACCTCGCGCATGGCCGCCGCGGCCAATTCAGGGTTCGAAGTGACCAGGATCGCCTGCGCATCGGGGCTATGTTCTGCCTGCGCCAGCAGATCGGCTGCAACGAAGTCGGCGCGCGCACTCGCATCGGCGATGACCATGACCTCGCTCACGCCCGCCGGAAGGTCCGCCGCAGCGCCTTCGGCATGCTGCGCGACCAACAATTTCGCCGCCGTAACCCAGGCATTTCCCGGCCCAAATATCTTGTCGCACTTCGGAATCGTGTCGGTGCCATAAGCCATGGCGGCAATGGCCTGGGCGCCTCCGACCTTGAACACCTGTTCGATGCCGGCCTTGCGTGCCGCGACCAGAACGGCCGGATCGGCTTTGGCATGGCGGGTCGGTGCGGTGCACATGACGCGCACCGGGCACCCGGCGATGCCGGCAGGCACTGCGAGCATGATGGCGGTCGAGGGCAATGGAGCCGAGCCGGCCGGTACGTACAGTCCCACGGCGCGAATCGGTACGCTGATCCGCTCGCACTGCACGCCGGGCGCGGTTTCGACACGCAGCGGCGCCGGCATTTGCGCCGCGTGAAAGCGATGTATCGTCGCTATCGCTCGCTCGATGGCGGCATTCTGCTCCGCATTCAACTCAGCTTCTGCCTCGGCGAACTCCTTCGCCGTGACTCGCAGCCCCGAGAGTTGCACGCCGTCAAATTGCTCTGTCAGGGCCAACAGCGCGGCATCTCCTTCGCTGCGGACCCGCTCGATAATATCTTGGGCGGTGGCCGTGACGCGGGCGGCATCGCGCTGTGCCGGGCGCTGCAGCGCTTCGCGTCGCTGTACCGCTGATAGGGAGTTCCAATCGAGGATTCTCATCGGCTATGCCTTCGGCCCTACGCCAGCATCTTTTCGACCGGCAAAACCAGCACGGAAGTGGCTCCCGCTCCCTTCAAATCCTCGAGCGTCTCCCAGAAGACATTTTCACGGCACACGGCGTGTACCGCTACTCGATCGCCCAGGCCATCCAAGGGAATGACGGTGGGCGCCTCGCTGCCTGGGAGCAGTTTCGCGATTGCCGCCAGCGCGGAGCGGGGTGCATGCAGCATGATGTACTTGCTGCCCTTGACCTGCTCGACGCCGTCGATGCGCAGCAGCAGGCGGCGTGTCCACTCCTGCTTCTCCAAGGGAATCGGCATCGGCGTTCGGATCAGCGCCGCCTGACTCTCAAGCACCGTTTGCGCGTGTCGCAGGTGATTGGCGGCCAGCGTGGATCCGGTCGAGACCAAATCGCATATCAAATCGGCTCGGCCCAAGCCTGGCGCGATTTCCACCGACCCCGACAGCACCACGACCTCGGCCGTGATGCCGTTCTCCACGAGGAATCGGGCAAGGATATGCGGATAGGTGGTCGCGATGCGCTTGCCCTGCAGTGATTGCGCGCCTTCATAGTCGAACCCATCGGGTACGGCAATGCAAAGCTTGCAGCGTCCGAAGTCCAGAAGCTGCACGGTGTCGAACAAGGGGCCGATATCGCGCGCCTGGAATGCCAGACGCTTCTCTTCGATCACGTTCAAGCCGACCAGCCCTAGGTCGCAGACATCTTCCTGCACCAGGTCCGGAATATCATCGTCGCGAACGAACAGAACGTCGAGCGGCATGTTTTCGCCGTAGCACATCAGCTGATCTTTGCCGCGGCTGTACTTGAGGCCGCAGCGCGACAACAGATCGAGTGAGCTGTCGGTGAGACGGCCGCTCTTTTGCACGGCGATTTTGAGGCGCATGGGATCGCCGGCACCCGCGGGTTTACGCATTGAGCTTCAACCGTTCGGTTACCGCGCGATAACCGCCATTGCCCGACATCAAATAGCGCGCGACGCGTCCGATCGTCGTCACGCTGACGCCGGTTTGCTTATGGATCTCACGGTACGGCAAGCCCCGTTCCAGCAGTTCCACCACGGCCCATCGATCCGCCATCGCCTGCAACTCAGCAGGCGTGCACAGATCGCGGAAGAAGCTGCGGCACTCATCGATCGAGCGCAACGCCAGGATAGCCGTACAGAGCGCGCGCTCGTGCTGCTGCTCCTGCCGCACCGTCACCGGCCGGTTGGTTTTCATGACAAATGCCGTATCGAAAGCATATTGGTCTGCCGTATGTAATAACGCGCTATTACATTAATACGTTGATGAAAATGATGCAACTGGATCTTGGGTAAAATGCTTGACGCGCCCACCACGCCTGCCTAAAATTCAACGGCTTATCTAGACCGGCTGAGGGAAAGGCCCTTAGAAGCCGGGGCAACCACCGATGCTTCCTTGAGTGGAGCGGTCGGAACGGTGCCAACTCCTGCGGGGACGCGCTCAACGGCGCGAATCCGGTAGATGGGCAGCCGATTGCGCGGGGTCCCGCGACTTCAATGGGCTACGAGCCGATGCTCCAGGGGTTATGTTGCCTTCAAGGAGCTTCCGCATCGTGGACGAAAATGCGTTAAAACCGATCGACGAGACTTTGAGTCTCAAGCCATTCGCTTTGCACTATGGGGATTCCTTGCCCGATGCAAGGATGGCCTTCCGCCTGGTCGGCAACGAGGAAGGACCGGTCGTCGCGGTTCTCGGCGGAATCTCCGCGCACAAAATCGTCACCGGTTTGCCGGGAGAGGGCTGGTGGCCTGAGATGGTGGGTCCCGGACTCGGCGTCGATACCCGGCAATATCTGGTTCTCGGCATCGACTACATCGGCGGGCGCGGAGACAGCTCCACACCCAGCGTCGGCGGCAAATTTCCGCCCATCAGTTCATACGATCAAGCCAAGGCTTTGAGTCAGATCGTGAGGCACCTCGGCCTGAGGCCCCTGCACGCCATCGTCGGCGCCTCTTATGGCGGTATGGTCGCGTTGTGCTTTGCCGAACGCTACGCGGCCCAGGTGAATCACATCGTGGTGTTGAGCGCCGCTGACAAGAGCCAGGTGCTCTCGACGGCGTGGCGCAGCGTGCAGCGGCAAATCGTGCGCGAGGCGATAGCGCGCGGTGATGGCGGGGCGGGACTGAAGCTTGCGCGCGCGCTGGCGATGGCCACGTATCGCAGTCCCATTGAGTTTGCGCTGAGGTTCGGCGGTGCGCCGACGCGCACCGCGGATCGCTTCCGTTTCCCGATCGAGGATTACTTATTTGCGCGCGGCGACGATTATGTCCAGAAGTATCGCGCCGAATCATTCCTGACCTTGAGCGAATCGATCGATCTGCACGCGATGGATGCGACCCAGGTGCATACACCCGCAACGCTGATCGCCGTGCGTGAAGACCAGCTGGTGCCGTTCAACGACATGCAGGCCCTGTCAGCTCGCTTGAACGGCCCTCGCCAGCTCATCGAGATCAATTCTATTTTCGGCCATGACGCCTTCTTGAAGGAAGGCGCCGCCCTGACCCCCATTATCAAGCACGCCCTAGCGGAGCAGCAGACATGAGCAGCAAGACGCCACCCCAGCACATTGCGACCCGATCGGTTCGAGCCGGACTCGAGTCGGACTCTCACCACGGATCGGTGGTGCCGCCGATTTACCTGTCGACGAATTTTGCTTTTGAAAGCTATCGTCAGCCCCGAAAGTACGACTACACGCGTTCCGGCAATCCGACCCGCGATCAACTGAGCAGTGCGTTGGCGGACCTCGAAGGCGGCGCCGGCGCCGTCGTGACCTGCACGGGCATGGCCGCCATCACATTGATCTTGGCGGCGCTGCCCGCCGGCGCGCGCGTGGTCGCCCCGTACGACTGCTACGGCGGCACCTATCGGCTGCTCAATGCGCTGCATGCCAAGGGAAATCTGGTGGTTGTTTTCGTCGACCAAAGCAATCCCGCTGAGCTGCGCGCGGCGCTCGAGTCCGCGCCGAAATTGGTGTGGATCGAGACGCCCAGCAATCCCTTGCTGCGGGTGGTCGATATTCGAGCGGTCTGCGACGCGGCCCATGCGGCCGGTGCGCTGGCGGCTGTCGACAACACGTTTCTGTCGCCAATCTGGCAGCAGCCTTTGTCTCTGGGCGCTGATTTCGTAGTGCACTCGACCACCAAGTACCTCAACGGCCACAGCGATGTGGTCGGCGGCGCGGTAATTGCGGCGACGCAGGAGCTGCACCAGAATCTTTCGTGGTGGGCCAATGCCATTGGGGTCACAGGGGCGCCATTCGATAGCTTTCTGACTCTGCGCGGTGTGCGAAGTTTGCACGCGAGGATGCGCGTTCACGCCGAGAACACCGCATACATCGTGCAGTTTCTGACGCAGCGGCCGGAGGTGCAGCGCGTCTACTACCCGGGCCTTGGCAGCAATCCGGGCTACGAGATTGCCCGCCGCCAACAAAGCGGCTTCGGTGCGATGTTGAGTTTCGAGCTCGCCGGCGGCGAAGCGGCCATCGGCGCGTTTCTCACCGGGCTCAAGTGCTTCACACTGGCTGAATCCTTGGGCGGCGTTGAGAGTCTCATCGCCCATCCGGCCAGCATGACGCACGCCGGCATGGAAGAATCGGCGCGGTTGCGGGCGGGAATCAGCGCCGGGCTGCTGCGGGTCTCGGTGGGCATCGAGGATCACGCGGACCTGGTGGCCGACCTGTGCGCAGGACTCGAGCGCGCGGCTAAAGCCCAGCCAACACCGCATCTGCAGCGGCGCGTGTCGTAATCGACTTACCCGGGGCTGCCAGGTCGGCGGTGAGAGCGCCGCTGCTGATGGCGCGGTTCACCGCCTCTTCCAGCGCCTTCGCTTCGGCGTCCAAGCGCAGCGAGTAGCGCAGCAACAGGGCCGCACTCAAGATCGCCGCGTAGGGGTTGGCGATGCCGCGCCCTGCAATGTCCGGCGCCGAGCCATGAATGGGTTCGAACACTCCACCGCGGGCATTGGCGCCGAGCGACGCGGAGGGCAGAAGCCCCATGGATCCGGCCAGCATGGACGCCTCATCGGTGAGAATATCGCCGAACATGTTCTCGGTGACGATCACGTCGTAGGCGCGCGGCTTGGACAACAGGTGCATCGCCATCGAATCGACCAGCTGGTGTTCGAGCGTGACGTCCGGAAACTCGTCGCGGGCGACGCGCGTCGCGACCTCGCGCCACAGCCGCGAGGTTTCCAGCACGTTGGCCTTGTCGACCGAAGTCACCTGGCCGCGGCGCTGCCGCGCAAGCTCGCAGGCGCGGCGCACGACGCGCTCGACTTCCTTCACGCTGTAGCGGCACAGGTCGCTGGCGCCGTCGGCATCGCGCGTCTTCTCGCCGAAATAGATGCCGCCGGTGAGTTCGCGCACGACCAGCAGGTCGACACCGGACAGCAGGTGCGGTTTGATCGGCGCGGCGCCGAGCGTGGCAGGATGCGGCCGCACAGGACGCAGGTTGGCGTAGAGGC